>JAVBYB010000114.1 GCA_030824255.1 bacterium | reverse complement strand
CCGGCCAGCGGGTGGTTGCAGGCGTTGAAGGCGTCGGTCGTGCTGTAGACGGCGTTCAGGATCTGGTTGGTGGTCGCCAGCGCCCGGAACTCGTTTTCCGTCTCGATATTGAAGTAGTCGATGATGATGCTGAGATCGTGGTCGGCAGCAAAGCCTTCGCTCTGCCAGATCACGCCAGCGTTCCAGGCAGTCGCCGTGGCCGGGCCGATTTCGTCGTCCGTCACAGTGACCGACGGGAGCCATTGGCTGCCCGCGAGTGCGTAGTTCGTCACGCCGTTGGTGACTTCACCGGCTTGCAGGCCGATCGGCGGAGCAAGGTAGTTCGTGCCGTAGGAGCCGCGGAGCGAGAGAGGGCCCCAGACGTCCCATTTGCCGGACACTTTGTAGACGGTGTCGCCGATGCCGCCGGAGAATTCTTCACGACGCACGGCAGCCGACAGGTTGAGGTTGTCGAGAACCGGGATCTGAAGTTCGCCGAACAGAGCGGCTTGTTGCTGGTCCACACGCTCCGGAATTTCCGGATCGAAGAACACAAACGGTCCCGCATTCTCGCAGCCCGTGAAGCCGAGTTGGCCGGCCGGGATCGGGTCCTGACCCGGCCACTGGCAGGGGACGGAGCCGTTGTAGAACGGGCTCGGGATCGTTTCACGGTTCTCAAGCTGACGTCCCTGCATACCGACGGCCCAAGCGAGCGCGCCGCCCGGAAGGTCGATGCCGGATTCACCGCTGAAGATCAGGTCGAGCGTGAGGCTGGTTGCGACGGTTTCGCTTTCACGATCGTCATACAGCCAGCGCTGCAGCTCGTTCGAGTTTTCCCAGCTCGATACGCCCGTGGGGAGCGCCAGGTTGCGGTTGGAACCGCTCTGCGGGTTGATCAGGTTGAGCGCCGGGTTGCTCTGGAACGACGTCAGGAACGGGTTGAACCACTGGCAACCGTTCTGACCGGCAGCAGCCGGGTTTTGCGTGCCGAGGCGGTTCGGGTCGGTGTCGACCGCGTTGCAGTTCGGACCGCCGAAGCCGTTGAGGGCTTGCTGGATGCGGTGACCCAGCATGTCCGGACCGGTGAGGCGCGTAATGGTCTGGTTGTAGGTCAGGCCAGCATCGTAGTTGATGTTGCTCGCCATGCCGGCCCAGTCACCCAGGCGGCCTTTGAGACCACCTGAAACGCGGAAGCCCTGATAGTCGTACTCGTTGAGCGCCGTATCGTCGCCGAACGCCGTCGTGCCCTGGAAGGCAAACGTGCGGTACAGCGAGCTGGCCGCGCCACCGATGGTGAAACCGGAAGCCGTCGGCGCCAGCGTTGCGCCCGTGTCGGCAAGGAATTGTCCGACGAAGGGGTTGGTGCGCGGAATGAACAGTTCGGTGCCGGTCTGGGCCATGCCCGGACCGCGCGAGGTCGGCAGGGACGGCGACACGTGAGTGGCCGAACGGACTTGGCCATAGGCCGCGTCCATGTGGAACTCCATGTCGTCGTTGATCGTGGCGTTCACCTGGCCGTAGGCGCGGTAAACGTCCTGCTCTTCGACGAGGTTGTAGAAGGGGAAGTAGCCGAAACGGCAGAAGCCGGCGTTCGGTGCGGCAGGGTTGGACCAGGCGCCGCCAATGGATTCGCAGTTCGCGAGACGCGAGCCAACGGACAGGGCGTTGTCGTAGATGCCTGCGCCGAGTGCTGCGCCGTATTCGTCAGCGGTCGTGAACTGACCGCCGGGGCCTGTCGGCGTGATAACGCCCGGCAGCGCGCCACGCGGCGTGTAAACGCCGATGTTGGAGAGCGCGGACCACGGCGAGAGGTTGGTCGAATAGGGCGTGATGGCCCAGTCGCGCTGGTCCGGCGTCAGGGGCGAGCGGTGCTCGTATTCCATCGACCAGAGGAAGTTGATGTCGCCTTCGCCGATGCCGCCGAGCAGGCTGGCGGTGTAGTCGCCATCCGAACCGTCGACGTACTTGTAGCTGGCGTTGGCTTCGAGGCCGACGAACTCATCGCGCGTGATGAAGTTGATGACGCCACCGACGGCGTCAGCGCCGTACGTCACGGCCGCGCCGTCCTTCAGGAGTTCGGTACGGGCCAGAGCCGCGCCCGGGATGAACGACACGTTCGTCGAGACGCGACGACCGTTGAGCAGGGTCAGCGACTTTTCAGCGCCGATGCCGCGCAGGTTGAAGCTGACCGCGCCCGGGGCGGAGCCGCCCTGGAAGTTCGCTTCGCCTTGCGTGAAGCCCGAGATCGTCAGGTTCTTGGCGAATTCGAGGGCCGTCGGAGCGCCCTGTTCTTCGAGGTCTTCGTTCGTGAAGACTTCGACCGGCAGAGCCGCATCTTCCGGCGTGCCGGCGATGAGCGAGCCCGTGATCACGACGCGGCTGGTGCTGTCCGGTTGGGCAGCTTCGGCCGGTTGATCAGTTGTTGCGACAGTGTCCTGTGCCCAGGCAGGCATGAAGCCAGCCAAACCAACAAGAAGCGCAGCGCTGGAAGCGCCGCGGAGCGTGAACTTCATAATTGTAACCTCCCCGTATTGAGTCTGTTTAAGCGACTCTTGAATTCACTGTTGACCGCATTGAAACGTGACGTCAACCGAATGGGTGTTGCGTCCCACGGGATTTCACCGCTGTTCTCGGCAATCTTTGTGCGTGGGAAAGCTTTACGGCGCGGTTGCGCTTTCACTTCCAGTAACGGCATTCCCTTACGTCATTAAGGCAATTGCGCTCTTCGCATTCGCGGCAATGGTAAACGCAATCGTGTCAGTTGCGTGAAAGACGCAGCGCGCTTCGAACGCTTGAACTTTTTGAGAGCGGCCTCGGCGATCATGCATTTCAATTTCAACTACCGCGCGGCGCGTGAATTCAGACGGTGTCTGCTCAATTCGAAACAACTGTGTTTGACGCTGCAGCCATTCGCAGACTTATTGGCGCGTGGGTCGTCAATGTGGGTCGCCGTGCATGCTTGAACTGAAGGACGTGTCGCGCCGCGTTGATGGCGTCGACCACCTCGTCAACATTTCGATGCGGCTTGAGCCCGGCGCACTGAATGTGCTGCTCGGCCCCGCGCGCGCAGGAAAAACGAGCCTGATGCGCGTGATGGCGGGCCTCGACCGGGCCGGCGAAGGCGCCATTCTCTTCAACGGGGTAGACGTGACGGGGCAGGCGGTGGCCAGGCGCAATGTTGCGATGGTGTACCAGCAGTTCATCAATTATCCGGGCTGGACCGTTCGCGAGAACATCGCCTCTCCGCTCAGGGTGAAGCGCGCATCACGCGAGGAAATTGAGCGCGAAGTCGGGCGCGCGGCGGAACTTCTGCGCCTGACGCCATACCTTGAGCGCAAGCCGCTGGAGCTTTCCGGCGGACAGCAGCAGCGGGTGGCGCTGGCGCGGGCGATCGTGAAGAAGGCGTCGCTTGTGCTGCTCGATGAGCCGCTGGCGAACCTGGACTACAAGCTGCGGGAAGAGTTGCGGGCGGAACTTCCGCGGTTGTTCGCCGACGCGGGCTCAGTCGTTGTATATGCAACAACAGAGCCGCTGGAGGCCCTTCTGCTGGGCGGCAACACCGCCACGATGAGCGAAGGGCGCGTGACCCAGTTTGGTCCGAGCGGGGAGGCTTATCGCCGGCCGAATTCGCTGGAAACCGCGCGGACGTTTTCCGATCCGCCGCTGAACGTGCTGCCTGTCGAGAATGCGGCGCAGGCCGATCGCTATCCCGGCGCCCGCACGCTGGCCTTCCGGGCGCATCACCTGCGGATGGAGCGGAAGACAGCGGCGGCGCACACCTACACGCTGGAAGTTCTGTCGAGTGAGATCACGGGATCGGAGACTTATGTGCATCTCCGCCATGGCGATCATCGCTGGGTGATGCTGACCCATGGCGTGCACGCGTTCGAGCCCGGCTCGCAACAGACCGTCTATGTCGAGCCCGACGACATGATGAGCTTCCAGGCCGATGGCCGCGCGCTTGGCCATGCCGGAAAGGCGGCCTGAGTCATGGCGCGGATTGATCTGGACAATGTGCGTCACGCCTATGGGCCTGATCCGAAATCGGATGCGGACTTTGCGCTGCGCCGCGTGAGCCATGTGTTCGAGGACGGCGGCGCCTATGCGTTGCTCGGCCCATCGGGTTGCGGCAAGACCTCGATGCTCAACATCATCTCAGGCCTTGTGGCGCCGACCGAAGGGCGCGTGCTGTTCAATGGCGAGGACGTCACGCTTCTGTCGACCGAGAAGCGCAACATCGCGCAGGTGTTCCAGTTTCCCGTCGTCTATGACTCGATGACGGTGCGCGAGAACCTGGCGTTCCCATTGCGCAACCGGCGGATGAAGACCGACGAGATCGCGCGTCGCGTCGATGAGGTGCTCGAGACGGTGGGGCTCACCGCGCTGGCGGGGCGCAAGGCGCGCGGGCTGACGGCGGACGAGAAGCAGAAGATCTCGCTGGGGCGCGGACTGGTGCGGCCGGATGTGAACGCAGTGCTGTTCGACGAGCCGCTGACGGTGGTGGACCCGCAGATGAAATGGCAGTTGCGCGCCAGCCTGCGCGACGTGCACAGGCGCAGCCGCGCGACCATGATCTATGTGACGCACGACCAGACCGAGGCGCTGACCTTCGCGGACAAGGTGGTCGTCATGTATGCGGGCGAGATCGTGCAGGTCGGAACCCCGGCGGAATTGTTCGAGAGGCCAAGCCACACTTTCGTGGGATACTTCATCGGCTCACCGGGTATGAATGTGGTTCCGGTTGCGATTGACGGCGCGGGTGTGCGGATCGGCGAGAGCCGAGTGGCGCTGCCGGCGGCGCCTGTCGTGGTTGACGGCGCCAGGATCGAGCTGGGCGTGCGACCGGAGTTCGTGAAGCTGGGAGCCGCCGGCATTCCGGCGTCCGTCATTCGTGTGGAGGATGCGGGGCGCTATCGCGTGGCGCACCTGTCGATGCAGGGGCATCCGATCGCGGCGATGCTGCGCGAGGGCGAGAAGATACCCGCCGATCCCAAGGTCTCGTTCGATCCGGTGGGCGTGCATCTCTATGCCGATAGTTGGCGTGTCGCGTTGAACGGGGCTGGGCAATGAAACCCGTCAATCAGAAAGCCTGGTTTCTCGTCGCGCCCGTCCTGCTGCTGGTCGCGTTCACGGCGATCATCCCGTTGATGACGGTGGTGAACTATTCAGTGCAGTACGTCGCCACCAATGCGCAATTCCACTGGGTGGGCGATCTCTGGTATCGCGAGGTGCTGCATTCGGAAAAGTTCTGGAATGCGCTGTGGCGCAACCTTGTCTTCTCCTGCATCATCCTCGCCATCCAGATTCCGCTGGGCGTGCTGATCGCGCTCAACATGCCGCGCAAGGGATGGGGCGTGCCGGTCTGCCTGGTGCTGATGGCGCTGCCGCTGCTGATCCCGTGGTATGTGGTGGGCATGATCTGGCAGATGTTCGGGCGCGTCGACATCGGCCTGTTCGGCGTGATGCTGCGCGACTTCGGCTACAATTACGAGAACGATCCGATCGATGCGTGGTTCACGCTTGTGCTGATGGATGTGTGGCACTGGACCAGCCTTGTTGCGATGCTGGCCTATGCGGGACTCGTGTCGATCCCGGATGCCTATTATCAGGCGGCGCGGATTGATGGCGCGTCGAAATGGTCTGTGTTCCGCTTCATCCAGCTGCCGAAGATGGGGCGGGTGCTGACCATCGCCATCCTGCTGCGCTTCATGGACTCGTTCATGATCTTCACGGAGCCATTCGCGGTGATTGCGGGTGGCGATCCGGTATTCCTGTCGACGGAGCTGAAGCAGACGGTGGAGCTGGGCCAGAAGGCGGCCATGTCGATCATCTACTTCCTGATCATCCTGCTCACCAGCTGGGTGTTCTATACGGTGATGACCCGTGATGACGGCGCGCCGCGGCCGCAGGGAGGCGTGTCATGAAACAGGGCCGCTTCGCCTGGATTGTTCCGGCGCTCTACATCCTGTTTCTCATGACGCCGATCTACTGGCTTGTGGCGATGAGCCTGAAGACAAATGTGGAGATCACGACGCGGTTCACGTTGTGGCCGGAGCTGCTGACCTTCGACAACTACGCGAAGGTGTTCGGCGATGAGCGCTGGCGTTCTGTCTTCGCCAACTCGCTGATGTATGTGTCGCTCAACACGGTGATCTCGGTCGCGGTGGCGTTGCCGGCGGCCTATGCCTTCTCGCGCTACAGGTTCTTTGGCGACAAGCACCTGTTCTTCTGGCTGCTGACCAACCGGATGGCGCCGGCGGCGGTGTTCGCGCTGCCGTTCTTCCAGCTCTATTCGGCGTTCGGCCTGTTCGACACGCACATCGCCGTGGCGCTGGCGCATTGCCTGTTCAACGTGCCTCTGGCGGTATGGATCCTCGAAGGGTTCATGAGCGGCGTGCCGCGCGAGATCGACGAGACGGCCTATATAGACGGGCATTCCTTCCCGAGCTTCTTCGTGAAGATTTTCATGCCGCTGATCGCCAGCGGCATCGGCGTGGCGGCGTTCTTCTGCTTCATGTTTTCGTGGGTGGAATACCTGATCGCGGACGCGCTGGCGCGTTCGGCCGTGATGCCGATCACGACGCGATTGCAGGCGCTGTCGCAGGCCTCCGGCACAGACTGGGGCGTGCTGGCGGCCGCGGGCACGCTGACGTTGATACCGGGCGCGATCGTGATCTGGTTCGTGCGGAACTACATCGCGAAGGGATTTGCGCTGGGGCGGGTGTGACCCTGGCGGAGAGGGCTCTGTGACATTTCCGCAAATCTGCTATCCTGACCCCGTCAAGCACCCCGATACGGCACAAGAGGGCGCAGGGCAGATACGAGTAGAAACGCAAAAATCAGAGCCAGGAGAATAACATGGCCAGATACGGTTACACCCCTCCCGAAGCCGTCAATGCACGCAAGGAAGCGCAAGGCCGCCAGATGACGGTCATTGGCGCCGTCCTGATGGGCCTTGGCGTCATTGGCATCGTTCTTTCAACAGTTCTCAAAGCCGTGTGGCTTGGCATTCTCGGCGGCCCGATCGGCGGGTTGTCCTGGCTTGCGCTGCTGGTCGGCGGCGGCGTGTTCTGGTGGGGCTTCAGCTCCATTCGCGATGCACGCGCCAACCGGCGCTGATCGACGTGACCGCAGAGCCCGCCGCTTCGCCCGAGGCTGAACGTCTCAGACAAGGCCAGCGCCAGTTCATGACTGGCCTCGGCTTCGTGATGTTCGGCCTCATCTTCGGCGGCGGGCTCGCCATGGTCTTTTATTTCCTCGGCCAGCGCACGGGCGCCATCGTCTGCGTGGCAGCGGGCGGCGTGGCTGTGCTGGTGGGCATCGTGCTGCAGGCGCGGGCGGCCAAGCTGCTGCGGAGCAAGGCGCCATGACCTTCGCGTGGATGGGATGGACGCTGCCGACCGCGCTGTTCTTTGCGTTCATCGCGCTGGCGCTGCTGACCCTCGGCGTGCTGACGAAGCTTGCTCCCAACAATGAGCCGCGCGTGGGCATCCTGCGGGTCGCCACGCAGCGGGGCGACAGGTTCTTCCTGTCCCTTCTGGGCTCGGCCTTCATCCATCTCGCCTGGATCGGCCTGATGCCTGAGGATCTTCCGCTCTGGATCGCTACCCTCGCGTCAGTTGTTTACGCGGCGCTGGTTTTCCGATTTGCTTGATACCGACATAACGAATCCGGCGCCGTAGAAGCGTCGGCAGGGAGGATTTGATGGCTTTCACGCGTTTGCGCGGGCTTTTGCTCGCTTGTGGCTCCGCTCTGGCGCTCGCCGCATGCGGCGGACCGCAGACGCCTGCGGCCGACCAGCCGCCGAATCCGAATGGCGCGGCCGAGATCGCGAAATTCCTCGATGCGGAGATTGGCGAGCTGTCCTCGCTGGATCGCGCGGGCCAGGAGGCGGAGCTCAACTGGTTCGTCAACGCCGCCGCGCCGTTCCAGGGCATGGAGATCACGGTCGTCTCCGAGAACATCTCGACGCACGACTATGAAAGCCGCGTGCTCGCGCCAGCCTTCAGCGCGATTACCGGCATCAAGGTGACGCACGAGCTGATCGGCGAGGGCGATGTCGTCGCCAAGCTGCAGACGCAGATGCAGTCGGGCGAGAACGTCTACGACGCCTACGTGAATGACTCGGACCTGATCGGCACGCATTGGCGTTACCAGCAGGTGCGCAACCTCACCGACTGGATGGCGGGCGAGGGCAAGGACGTTACCAGCCCGACTCTCGACATCGCAGACTTTGTCGGCGCGAGCTTCACGACGGCGCCGGACGGCAAGCTCTACCAGCTGCCCGACCAGCAGTTCGCGAACCTCTACTGGTTTCGCTATGACTGGTTTGCCGATGCCAAGAACAAGGCCGATTTCAAAGCGAAGTACGGCTATGACCTCGGCGTTCCGGTGAACTGGTCCGCCTATGAGGACATCGCGGAATTCTTCACCGGCCGCACGATCGACGGGAAGCAGGTCTATGGCCACATGGACTATGGCAAGAAGGATCCCTCGCTCGGCTGGCGCTTCACGGATTCCTGGCTGTCGATGGCGGGCAATGGCGACAAGACGAACGGCCATCCCAACGGTTTCCCCGTGGATGAATGGGGCATCCGCGTTGACGATGAGTCGCGCCCGGTGGGCTCGTGCGTTGCGCGCGGCGGCGACACCAATGGTCCCGCGTCGGTCTATGCGATCACGAAGTATATCGACTGGCTGAAGAAGTATGCGCCGCCGGCAGCCCAGGGCATGAACTTCTCGGAGTCCGGTCCTGTGCCCGCCAATGGCGAGATCGCACAGCAGATGTTCTGGTACACCACCTTCACCGCCGACATGGTGAAGGAGGGCCTGCCGGTGCTGAACGCGGACGGCACGCCGAAATGGCGGATGGCGCCGTCGCCGCACGGCGCCTACTGGGAAGAGGGCCAGAAGCTCGGCTACCAGGACGCCGGCGCGTGGACGCTGATGACGACGACGCCCGCGGATCGGGCCAAGGCTGCGTGGCTCTATGCGCAGTTCGTGACCTCGAAGACGGTCGACGTGAAGAAGAGCCACACCGGCCTCACCTTCATCCGCGAAAGCACGATCCAGCATCCGTCCTTCACGGAGCGTGCGCCGAAGCTTGGCGGTCTGATCGAGTTCTACCGCTCGCCAGCGCGTACGCAGTGGTCGCCCACGGGCACCAACATCCCTGACTATCCGAAGCTGTCGCAGCTCTGGTGGCAGAACATCGGCGACGCCGCCGCCGGCACCAAGACGCCGCAGCAGGCAATGGATGCGCTCTGCAAGGCGCAGGAGGACGTGCTGGCCAACCTCGAAAAGCTGAACGTGCAGGGCGACAAGAGCCCGAAACTGAATGCGGAAGAGCCCGCCGAAGCCTGGTTCGCCCGCCCCGGCGCCCCCAAGGCCAAGCTGGCCAACGAGGACCCGGTGCCGGAAACGATCGACTACGACACGCTGATCAAGAGCTGGCAGAACTAGTCAGCCATTTTGCGACTGAGCCACGGCCAGTCCGCCTCGCGCGGGCTGGCCGTTTGCTTTTGGGCGTTCGGCGCCGGTCGTCATCAAATAAAAGACCCCGCGGTTTTCCGCGGGGTCGAGTTTCCGGGTTGAGGTCAATGGGCCATGCGCGCCCGGGAGACAGTCGCGTGCGCAGGTCACAAATCCACGGGCAGATTGTTGCACGAGGGGCGGTATTTCATCAATGCCGGCTGACCGGCTTGTTTTTGAAAAGGTGAATTCTGCCGCTATTTCAGGCGTGTGGCGCAGCGGAATAGATCATGCGCGTGGCGCCGCGCTGACAGAGCCACGGCAAGATCCGGGGGATTTCCCCGGCATTGCCAAAGACTGGGGGCTTCGGGCCGTTTCGTCTTGCGTGCCGTCCAAATCCGGGTAGGAAGGCCCCTCTTCACTGCGAATGCGGTGCGGGGAGGTGGCCGAGTGGTCGAAGGCGCACCCCTGCTAAGGGTGTATACCGGTAACGGTATCGAGAGTTCGAATCTCTTCCTCTCCGCCAGCGTTCGCGTCACTGAAGCATCCCCTTCATGGCCTCTGGCGGCTGGTCTAATCTGGCGCGCTGGCGCTTTGACAGGCGGCTGGCGTGGACCGGGCATCATGTTGCGACGAACCTTGCTGGCGGCGGCGCTGGCCGCAATCGCGTTTGCAGCTTCGGCAGCGCATGCGCAGACAGGCGCCAAGCCGAAGACATTCGATCTCGTGATCGATGGCGTCTACACCGAGCTCGACGGCGGCGAGGTGGTGTTTGCGGTGTCGTTCCGCGATCCGCTGACGCGGAAAGTAAACCCTCAGCTGCGCGTGCGCGCGGGCGAGGATGTGGTGATCCATGTCGCGAACCGCACGGACACGCCGCACGCGTTCGAGATCATGAGCCTGGCAGGTACAAAATCTGCTCCGATCCCTGCCGGCGCCGCCGCCACGCTGCGGTTCAAGGCGCCGGCGCAGGGCGGCTATATCTACCACGATCCGCTGCAGGCGCGCGGCAAGGGCGTACGCACGCTTTTCGGCGACTTCATCGTTACGCGCTGAGGGCGCGCGCCGGGACGCGATCAGTGATGGCCGTGGTCGCCATGACCGTGCTGGGCGTGCGTGGCGGCGGCGCGGCTCTCCATGGTGCGCTGGCTTTCGGTGTCGATGAAGGCCAGTAGCGCCGCGACGTCGGCATTGCTCAGCTTCAGGTTTGGCATTGGCAGGCCGCGATAATCCGCCATCTGTGCGGTCGCGATGGGATCGCCTTCGGACAGCATCCTGTCCGGCTCCTTGATCCAGCGCGTTAGCCATTCCGGCGAGCGGCGGGAGCTTACAGCAAGCAGGTCCGGCCCGAGGCCATCGCCATCACCGATCGAATGGCAGGACGCGCAGCGCGTGCGATAAAGCGTTTCGCCCGCCTGCAATCCTGGAACGGTGATGGCGTTGGCGTAGCTCTGCCGCGAAGCTGATCCCGGTCCAAGGCTCTTGGGGTCCATGTGTCCCGTCAGCAGGTTCGCGAGCATTTGCGGATTTTCATAGGGAGACCGCTTCACCCATTGTCCCGTCGCTTCATTGGCGACGATGATGGATGTGGAGTGCGCCGATGGCGTCGCGCCTGCCGGCTCAAGCCCCAGCTTTTTCTGGATTAGCGTGATGTCATCGCGCTTGCCGGTCAGGAATGTCCAGCCGGGGCCGATCTGGAATTTCTTCATGTAATCGTGCA
>JAVBYB010000107.1 GCA_030824255.1 bacterium | reverse complement strand
TCTGGTCGGCCCTCGTTCTGGTCGGCGCGCCGGGCGGCGTGTTCGACTTCATGGCTGTCATTCTGGTCGGCGGCCTTGCTGGCTATGTCTGGTCACAGCGAGAAGCCTCGGCCGAAGCGGCAGCCGCATATTCCGGCCGGCCGATCGAGACGCTGGCCAGCAATTCTGGCGGATTCGCCTGGCATCGCACGACAACAGGCGATGCGTCGCGCCTGCGGGCATCAGGTGTCGTGCGCGGAGCAGGCGCGATGGAAACGGGCGGCGAGATTGCCGGGCTCCGCAATGGCGTCGCTATCCGCATCATCCCGGCGAAAGCGCGATCATCGGGTGCAGGCGAGACGTCCGACTTCACCGGACTGCTGATCGAGTTGGAAACGCCGCGTGTGACAGCTGGGAGCATGGAGCAACTGGCAGCGGCAAACCCGCACGCGGTCGCCCTTATAGACCAGATCGCCACCCTGCCCGGCCTCGGCAAGCCAACCTGTGCTGTTGGCGAAGGACGCCTGACGTTGGCCGTGCCGGAAACGATGAAGCTGCGCATCTTCGATCCGCCTGCCGACGCCAGCGTGCGGGCCGCCGCTCCGCAGCTTGCCCGCATTCGCCAGATGATCGGGGCCATCACGCCCATCGCGGATGCACTTGCCCCCAATCTCTGACGTCTGACGCCCGGCATTTGCGGTTGCACGCACAAACCGCTGTTTCGCCCCAATTGACGCCCCGGCGCGGCCCCAATCGGCTGCGACAAGTTGTGCATGACGGGACCGGAAGCTGGCCCGCGGGACTCAGGACAGGGGACAGGCCATGAAGACGTCGATCCGCCTGCTGCTTGCCGCCCTCGCAATAAGCGGGGTGACACTTGCAGCGGCTGGCGCGCCACAGGCCCAACCTAAACCGCCCGCCATCGAGCTTACCCTTCACGTCCAGTAGCGCATCGCCGCAACACCTGGGGACACCACGAACATGAAGACCCGCATCGCTCTCACCGCCCTCCTCGCCCTTTCCACTGCGGCCGGCGCACTCACCATGACGGCCTCCGCCAAGCCGGCGCCTGCGCCGTCAATCCATTCCTACATCCTGCTCGACCGTACCGGCTCGATGGAGCCGATCTGGTCCGAAGCCCTCTCGTCGGTGAATGCCTATGCGGATGGCCTTGCCGCACTCGATGGCGGGCCGCGCGTGAACGCTGACATCACCCTTGCCGTCTTCGACGCGCAGGACGGCCTGCAATTCGATGTACTCCGCAAGGACGTGGACCCGAACAACTGGAACGACGTCACCTCCGGCGAAGTGAACCCGCGTGGCATGACCCCGCTCTATGACGCCATCGGCCAGATCGTCTCGCTCGCCGAGAAGGACAAGCCGGAAAAAGCGATCATCGTCATCATGACGGATGGCGAGGAGAACTCGTCGCGCGAGATGACCAAGACCGCCGCCAAGGCCGCGCTCGATCGTGCGCGCGCGAAGGGCTGGGAAGTCGTCTTCCTCGGCGCCGAATTCTCCAACTTCGATGACGCAGAAGGCGTCGGCCAGACTTCCTCGCGCAACATGGCCGTCAGCAAGGACCAGCTGTCGGATTCGATGAACCGTCTCGCGCAGAAGTCGAAGAGCTATGCAGCGGGCGCCGCCCCGTCGGTCGAGTGGAATGCCGAAGACCGCGCCGCCGCCAAGGAGGACGAGGTCAAGGAACGCACCGGCACAGGCAGCGGCAACAACCGCAACCAGCCACGCTAGCGAGGGCGTGGGGACGCCGGGGATCGGCGATCCTGACTGCGATGACCGATCCACAAGAGCCCGGCCAGCGGCGGCTTCTCCCCCGCATCTGGCCGGGTTTCTTGATGCCCTCTTGAGTTCCGCACGGATTCGTTGTCCCGATGCCTTCGACACGCCCACAGGTTGGACACGTCCACAGGAATGAGCCATGCACCTGCGCCTAGCCCTCGCCGCCAGTTTCATCGCGCTCGCCGCGTGCCAGCCAGCCGCCGCGCCTCCAGCTGGCGACGCCTCTGCATCCGCCACGCCTGCGCCGTTGGCATCGCTGGACCAGGCGCCGACCAACGGATGCGAAACACGCGCCCAGAAACAGTGGGGCCCGATCGGCCCAAGCGATCATCCCTCTTATCGTGTCGAGGCCTGGACGTCCGGCGCGGTATGTGAGTCAGCGGTCGTCACGCTGGCGGTCTATGCGCGCGACGGCTTTCCCATCTACGCATGGGCGGGTGCGGTGCAGTACCTGTTTGCCCTGCGGGACGCGAAGGACCCGGCCGCGATGCAGACAGCGCTCAACGAGTGGGCCGGCCCCGACAATCTCCCGCCCGAACTCACCGGCACGCTGCCGCCGTGGGAGGAAACGGATGGCCGGCCGAAGGCCGCGGAGTTCCCTTTCATGCCGCGTGAAGGCATGGGCCGGGAAGAGTACGACGCACTGCGCGCCGACAACCTGCACATGCTCTGCTTCCCGCAGGGGATCGAAAGCCTGCTTTGCCTTGCACTCTATCCGGGCAGCGACGGCGGACAGAGCATGGTCGACGAGATCGGCCTGCAGCGCTTTCCCGGCTGAGGTTCAAAAGCTCGCGCAGGTATGGTGATCGGTTCGCAAGACCGCGTCCTGCTGAAAGGCGTCGATGTAGGCGCCGCGGATTGCCTCCACCTCGGCCGACGATTCCGCGCCGCCATCATGCAGGCGGATCAGCACCCGGGAGGGTTCGCGTTCCGTGACGCCACGCTGCTCTGATCGCCAGACGCCCTGGCCCTCCAGAATGGTGAAGCCCTCCTGCCAGCGGGGCGCGACTTCGGCTTCGACGAACCGCGCGAAGTCATATCGGGAGACCGAACCGCCCGGCCTCAACAGCCCGAGATAAAGCGTCGTTTCGACCATCGGTTGGCCGACCTGGCAGGCAGGGGCCGGACCCGGCCCGGGGATGCCGGCGCAGCCGCACAGGGCAGCGCAGGCGAGGATGAGTGCGGCGTCTTTCATCGGATTCCCCATTAACCGGCCCTAAACTGGCCCATACGGGCCTGTTTTGGGAGTTCCGGGCCTGAAAAACCCATGCGGCGCCTCGGATGCTCGCTTTCTTCACAAAAGCCCTGTATTGCGGCGCACAAATCCGCCCCCCTCCCGGCCAAAGACAACACCATGCAACTGCGCAACATCGCCATCATCGCTCACGTCGACCATGGCAAGACGACCCTCGTCGACTGCCTGCTCAAGCAGTCGGGCTCGTTCCGCGACAACGAAGCCACCTCCGAACGGATGATGGATTCGAACGACCTGGAGCGTGAGCGCGGCATCACCATCCTGGCGAAAGCCACTTCGGTCGTCTGGAACGACATCCGCATCAACATCGTCGACACGCCGGGCCACGCCGACTTCGGCGGCGAGGTGGAGCGCATCCTGAACATGGTGGACGGCGCGATCGTTCTCGTCGACGCCGCTGAAGGCCCGATGCCGCAAACCAAGTTCGTGGTGTCGAAAGCGCTCAAGGTCGGGCTGCGCCCGATCGTCTGCATCAACAAGATCGACAAGCCGGAAGAGCGCCACGTCGAAGTCGTGAACGAGGTGTTCGACCTCTTCGCCAACCTCGACGCGACAGACGAGCAGCTCGACTTCCCGATCATCTACGGTTCAGCCAAGAACGCCTGGATGAGCAAGGACCCGGCCGTGAAGACGACGGACATGGCGGCTCTCTTCGAGACCGTGCTGGCGCACGTCCCGCCGCCGCGCGTCGACAACGGTCCGTTTCGCATGCTCGGCACCACGATCGGCTCCGACCCCTTCCTCGGCCGCATCCTCACCGGCCGCGTTGACTCGGGCTCGGTGAAACCGAACCAGACCGTCAAAGTTCTCTCGCGCGACGGGTCGGTGATCGAACAGGGCCGCGTCTCGAAAGTGCTGGCGTTCCGCGGCCTGACCCGCGCACCGATCGACGAAGGCAAGGCTGGCGACATCGTTTCGATCTCGGGCCTGACGAAAGCCACCGTCGCCGACACCATCTGCGATCCGTCCGTCACCGAGGCGATGCCGGCCCAGCCGATCGACCCGCCGACCCTGGCGATGACATTCCGCGTCAACGACTCGCCGCTTGCCGGAACGGAAGGCAAAAAGGTCACCAGCCGCGTGATCTGGGACCGCCTGCTGAAGGAAGCCGAAGGCAACGTCGCCCTCAAGATCTCGCGCGCGCCCGATAGCGACGCCTTCGAAGTCGCAGGCCGAGGCGAACTCCAGCTCGCCGTGCTGATCGAGACCATGCGCCGCGAAGGCTTCGAGCTCGGTGTGTCGCGTCCGAAGGTCGTCATGCAGAAGGACGACAATGGCCAGATTCTCGAGCCGATCGAGGAAGTCGTCATCGACGTGGATGAAGAGCATTCGGGCATCGTCGTGCAGAAGCTGTCCGAGCGTCGCGCCGACATGATGGACATGCGCTCGTCCGGCGCAGGCCGCCAGCGCCTCGTCTTCCACGCGCCGACGCGCGGCCTGATCGGCTATCAGGGCGAACTGCTGTCGGATACACGCGGCACCGCCATCATGAACCGCATCTTCCACGAATACGCCCCGCACAAGGGCGAGATCAAAGGCCGCCACACCGGCGTGCTGATCTCCAACGGTTCGGGCGAATCCGTCGCCTTCGCGCTGTGGAACCTGGAAGACCGCGGCCCGATGATGATCGACCCGGGCATCAAGGTCTATGAAGGCATGATCGTCGGCGAGCACACGCGCGGCAACGATCTCGAGGTCAACGTGCTGAAGGGCAAGAAGCTGACCAACGTGCGCGCTTCGGGCACGGACGAAGCGGTGCGCCTCACCCCCCCGATCCGCATGACGCTGGAGAAGGCGCTGGCCTACATCCAGGACGACGAACTGGTCGAAGTGACGCCGGAGAACATCCGCCTGCGCAAGGTCTATCTCGACCCGAACGACCGCAAGCGCTTCTCGCGCGCCACGGTCGACGCATAGTTTGTCCGACACACTGCCGCCCTGCCCCAGCTGTGGCTCCGTCCTCGCCTACGACGATGGCGCCATGCTGGTCTGTCCAGAATGCGCACATGAATGGTCGCCGGCGGCTGCAAGGCCCGCTGATGGTCCGCGCGTATACAAGGATGCAAACGGCAATGTGCTGGAGGACGGCGACACCGTCACCCTGATCAAGGACCTGAAGCTCAAGGGCTCATCACAGGTCGTGAAGCAGGGCACGAAGGTCAAGAACATCCGGCTGGTCGACGAGGACCATGACATCGACTGCAAGATCGATGGCTTTGGCGCCATGAAGCTGAAGTCCGAATTCGTGAAAAAGCAGCCGCGCTAGGCTAGCCGCCTAGGCGCGCTCATCCTTGGGCGATCCCATCACGATATAGCTGGTGATGCTGGCGACTTCCGGCACCTGGCCCAGCACTTCGGTATGGAAGTGCTTGTAGGCGACGAGATCTTCCACCTCGACGCGCAGGATGTATTCGATGGACCCCGTCACATTGTGACATTCGCGGACCTGCGGCGCGGTCGCCATCGCCTTTTCGAAATTACGCTGGTTACGCTTGTGGTGTTCCGAAAGCCCCACCGCGACATAGGCCGTGAACCCGCCGCCCATCGCGGACCGGTTTATCACGGCGCGATATCCGGCGATCACCCCGTCCTTCTCCAGCTCCTGCACGCGACGCAGGCAGGCTGAGGGCGACAGGCTCACCTTCTGCGCCAGATCAGCGTTCGTGATCCGGCCGTCGATCTGAAGTTCGCGCAATATCCTGCCGTTTATGTCATCCATCTTCGCCATGGATTGCAGAAATAGGCTCCCAGCCCCGTAGAATGCAAGCACATGCCGAGCCGGGCGGCACATTGTTGCAAAATGTTGACCCCGGAGCTCTTCACGGCGCTTGCCGCCTTCGCCTTTGTGTCCTCGATCACACCGGGGCCGAACAATCTGATGCTGATGGCGTCGGGCACGAATTTCGGTTTCGTCCGCTCGATCCCGCACATGCTCGGCGTGTCGATCGGCTTCACGCTGATGATCGTTCTCGTAGGCGCCGGGCTCGCGAAGGTTTTCGAACACTATCCGATGGCGCACACCGTTCTGAAATACGCCAGCTGCGCCTACCTGCTGTGGCTGGCGTGGAAGATCGCGACGTCGGCGCCGCCGGGCGCGAAGGCTGAGACAGAAGCAAAGGCCCGCCCGATGACGTTCGTGCAGGCGGCCCTGTTCCAGTGGGTGAACCCCAAGGCGTGGACGATGGCGCTAACCGCCGTCTCCGCCTACACGCTGCCCGCCGATCCGATCGTGAGCCTGCTGGTTGTGGCCGCCGTGTTCGGCGCGATCAACTTGCCCTCGACGGGTTCATGGACGCTGCTGGGCGCACAGCTACGACGCTTCCTGGGAGACCCGGTTAAGCTGCGTGTCTTCAACGTGACGATGGCGATGATCCTGGTGGCGACACTCTATCCCGTCGTGTTCGCCAGCCACTAAGCCCGACCTATTTTGCGTTCTTGGCGCGTTCAATCGCTTCGAGGATCAGTTCGCGCGCGCGCTCGGGACCATGCAGGCCTTCGATTTTCACCCACTTGCCGGGCTCGAGGTCCTTGTAGTGCTCGAAGAAATGGACGATGCGCTCGACCACGATACCGGGCAGGTCGTTATAGTGCTTCACCTTCTCGTAGTAGCGCGTGAGCTTCGGATGCGGCACGGCGAGGATCTTCTCATCCTGGCCCTTGTCATCCGTCATCATCAGCACGCCGACCGGCACGACGCGCACGACGCACCCCGGAACGAGCGCGCGGTTGCCGACGACCATCACGTCGATCGGATCGCCATCGAGCGAAAGCGTATGGGGAATGAAACCGTAGTTACACGGATAGCGCATTGGCGTGTACAGGAAGCGGTCAACGAACATCGCACCTGACGCCTTGTCGATCTCGTACTTGATCGGCTCGCCACCCAGCGGCACTTCGACAACGACGTGCACGTCTTCCGGCGGGTTCGGGCCGATCGTGATTTTCGAGAGGTCCATCGGGTCGTCCTGTACCGTTTGGGGAGGTGTGTTCTTCTTACGTTACGGCGCCTGCAATACCGGGGCCGACGCCAAGCGCAAGGCTAACCTGCACCGTTTCCGGTTAATTCAGGCCGCCCGCGCGATGGCCGTCAACATGGCCTGCGCATCGATCGGCTTGGCCACAACGTCAGCCGTCCCGGCCTTTCTGTAGGCTTCAATCTGGTGCGGCAGCACGTTGGCGGTGCAGGCGATGACCGGGGTTGCGGCATTCGGCCCCTCCTGCCTCCGCAGCGATTCCAGCACGTCGAACCCGTCCATGTCGGGCATCACCATGTCGAGCAGGACCACGTCGAACTTGCGGCGACTGAGGAGCTCCAGCGCCTCGCGACCAGAGGCGCATTCGGTCGCCCGGTGGCCGGCGGCGCGCAGCATCCCGGCGACGACGTAGAGGTTGCGCGGGTTGTCGTCGACGCAGAGGATTTCGCGCGAGGCGCCGGTACTTTCCTGTTCCTCGCCGGGGCTGGCCTGCGAGAGGCGCGGCCCGGTGCTGAGCGCCAGCGGCGCTGCGATCCGCACGGTGAAGCGCGATCCCAGGCCAGCGCGCGTATCGAGTTCGACATCGCCACCCATCGCGACAGCCAGGCGACGCGCGATATGAAGGCCGAGCCCAAGGCCGCCATGCTGGCGCTTGCTGGACGCGTCGATCTGCTCGAACGGCAGGAAGATACGCTCCACCGCATCGCGCGGAACGCCGGGGCCGGTGTCCTCCACTTCAACGGCCGCGCGCTCCTGCCCATTTGGACCGCGCTCAGCCCAGGCGCGCAGCGTTATGCCGCCGACAGATGTGAACTTCACGGCGTTGGCAATGAGGTTTCCAACGATTTGCAGCAGGCGCGCGCTGTCGACCATGCGCGGCGCTGACAGGGACGGTTCGACCATCATGGTAAGCGATAGCTTCTTGTCGCGGACATCCCCCGCCCAGATGACGGCCGCATCCTCGATCAGGCGCAGGAGCGAGACGGGCTCGCGCTCGATACGCACCTTGTCGGCATTGAGCGCGGAAAGATCCAGGAGATCGTTGAGCACGGCAAGCATCTGCTTGCCCGCATCTTCCAGAACGCCAAGCGTGCGGCGCTGGATCGGATCGAGCTTGGACTGGGAGAGCAACAAGCCGCAACTCATGATGGCGTTCATCGGCGTGCGCAGTTCGTGGCTCATCACGCCCATGAAGTCCGTCTTGGCGCGGTTGGCCCTTTCGGCTTCCTGCAAGGCGTCCGCCAGCCGTGCGTTTTGCGCCGTAAGGCGCGCTTCGGCGAGATGAAGGTCCGTCACGTCCTTCATTGTCACGACTGCGAATTCGACCTCGCCCGTCTCGGGATGCTTCAAGGGCACGGTGTTGACCGACAGCCAACGGATCGAGCCGTCGGCCAGCTCCATGCCGAGGCGGACGTCCTGCATCGGCTCGCCCGTGCGCAGCGTGACGAGGACCGGATAGTCGCTCGCCGCATAGGGCGTGCCGTCGGGATGAAACGATTGCCAACGTGCGTCCTTGTAGCCGCGCTCCATCACCTGCTCGTAGGTGAGGCCCATGATTTCGAGGCAGGCCGGATTCACCTCGACGAGACCGCGCCCAGGCGCATGAATGTTCACGCCTTCGCGTATCGCGTTGAAGATCAGCTCGAACAGGTGCTGGCGCTGACGTTCCTGTGCAGTCTGCTCTGCTGCACGCAGGGCGCGCACTGCATCGCGACGCTGGAACAGGAAGGCCGAGACGAGCGCCGCGATCTTCTCAAGGCGAGCAATTTCGAGGGTCCCGAATTCGTGCGGCGCCGTGCGCCCGATGGCGAGGACGCCAATGGGTTGGCCCGGATCGACGCCGACGGGCATGGCGGCGAAGCTGCGCACATGAGGAAACGCTGAGACGTAGCGCGCATGTGCAAACCGCGGGTCTGACGCCGCATCGCTGACATGCACGAGCTGGCGCAATTCCAGCACGGGGGAGCTCATGCATTCGGTGCGCGGCAGGGCTTCGCTGGCCTCGAACGTGGCTGATACGTGGAAGGCCCGTGTTTCGTCGTGGACGGTGAATGCCGCAAGATCTGCGCCGCAGATGTCAGCAGCCAGATTGACCAGGCGATCGAGATCTTCGAACGGCGCGGCGCTGGCGAGATCGAGCTCGCGCAGCGCAGCCAGCCGCGCCTGTTCAATGTCTGCGTATTCACTCACCTGTGGCAGCCCCCTTGCCCTCCCCGCCACCGTAGTACGGACACGCGATCGCTTCAAACCAATGGATGGTCCGTCGGCGTGGAGCGCTGCTGGCGCGGCCGGACCGGCGCGCGCGAGACAGCGAGGACGAGAGCTGCTGTATCGATCGGCTTGGAGATAATGTCGACGACGCCGGCAAGATCGCCGAGCTGGCGACTGGCGATTGTCATGTTGGCGGTGCAGATGATGATGGGCGTATCGCGGTTGAGACCATCGCGTCGCATCTCGTGCGCGACCACCACGCCGTTGATTTCCGGCATGACGAGGTCAAGCAGAACCACGTCGAAATGCCGGGACTCGAGGCGACGAAGCGCCTCGGCGCCGGACCCGCATGTTTCGGTATCGTGTCCGACCGAGGCGAGGATGGAGCTCAGAATGTCGAGGTGGCGGTCATTGTCATCGATGATGAGAATGTTGCGCGCAGCGGCCACGCAGATCCAGTCGGCGGCCGGCTGATCGCGCCCGCTGATGGCGCCGAGAGACGCTCCGTCTCCGGCGACTAAGCGGGTCGCCGTTTTCGGTCCATCCCAAGGGAGCGGGGGCACATTCATGGCCGCTTCCTGAAGTTCATGCTCGCAGCACGCGGACGACTCGCCCGGCTACGTGCCAGCAGCATACTTAACCATTTACGCGAAAAGGCAATGTTTTCCTGCTCGCATGTCTTTACATGCGCCCGGTCAGGCTGCCGGCAAGACCGGAACCTCGATTGAATTCTGAAGCTTAGTTCAGACGGAGACGCCTTTCGGGCCTATCCCTTCCGGGCCTGGCCCAGCAGGCGCAGCCGAAGGGCGTTCAGGCGAATGAAGCCTTCAGCGTCTTTCTGGTCGTAGGCGCCGGCGTCGTCCTCAAACGTCACATGGGCGGCGGAGTAGAGCGAGTTGGGCGAGGCCCTGCCCGTCACGATCACATTGCCCTTGTAGAGCTTGAGCGTGACGGTGCCCGAGACGTTGGCCTGGGACTTGTCGATGGCGGCCTGCAGCATCTCGCGTTCCGGCGCGAACCAGAAGCCGTTGTAGATGAGCTCCGCATAGCGCGGCATCAGTTCATCCTTCAGGTGGCCGGCGCCGCGATCAAGCGTGATCGACTCGATGGCGCGGTGGGCCTGCAGCAGGATCGTGCCGCCGGGCGTCTCGTAGACGCCGCGCGACTTCATGCCAACGAAGCGGTTCTCGACCAGGTCGAGCCGGCCGATGCCATTGTCGCGGCCGAGATCATTGAGAGCTGCCAGCAGTGTTGCGCCCGAGAGAGCCTTGCCGTTGAGCGAGACAGCGTCGCCGCGCTCGAAGCCGATGGTGATTTCGGTGACCACGTCGGGCGCTTCCATCGGCGAGATGGTGCGCATGAACACGTAGGGCGGCGGCTCGACGGCGGGGTCTTCCAGCACTTTGCCCTCGGAGGAGGAGTGCAGCAGGTTGGCGTCGACCGAGAACGGGGCCTCCCCGCGCTTGTCTTTCGCGACCGGGATCTGGTGCTTCTCGGCGAACTCGATGAGGTCGGTGCGGGACTTGAACTCCCATGTGCGCCACGGGGCGATGACCTTGATCGAGGGGTTCAGCGCGTAGGCCGAAAGCTCGAAGCGGACCTGGTCATTGCCCTTGCCGGTGGCGCCGTGGGCGATGGCGTCGGCGCCAGTCTCTTTCGCGATCTCGACGAGGCGCTTGGCGATCAGCGGGCGCGCGATCGAGGTGCCGAGCAGGTACTGGCCCTCGTAGACGGCGTTTGCGCGGAACATCGGGAAGACGAAGTCGCGGACGAATTCCTCGCGGACATCCTCGATGAAGATGTTCTCGTCCTTGATACCCATCAGCTGCGCCTTCTTGCGCGCAGGCTCCAATTCCTCGCCCTGCCCCAGATCGGCGGTGAATGTGACGACTTCGCAACCGTATTCGGTCTGCAGCCATTTCAGGATGATCGAGGTGTCGAGGCCGCCGGAATAGGCGAG
>JAVBYB010000518.1 GCA_030824255.1 bacterium | reverse complement strand
GGCCGCCGCCGGCCGTGCGCGAGCCTTCGCATCCTGCGGCGACGAGGCCGAGAGCCATGCCCGCCAGGGCCCATCGAAAGGTTCGAGCCGTCATTTCAACTGGCCTCCCGTAACCCAACGCCTGATTACCACATATGGATGCGGCAAACTGGCAGGGTATTCAGGAATGACGAACGAACGTTAAGGCTAATTTACGTTCACAACCCGTCGGGAAACGGACCCGCCTGCGGGCTTTCGACGGGTGTGGTTGACAGGCGAGCAACGGCGCCGTTATACGCCGCGCTCCAATTTGTATCGCACAAACCCGGCAGCCCGCCCATGAAAGTCCGTTCTTCTCTCAAATCGCTCAAGGGCCGTCACCGGGATTGCAAAGTCGTGCGCCGCAAGGGCCGCGTCTATGTGATCAACAAGACGGACCCGCGCTTCAAGGCGAAGCAGGGCTAAGCCCTCCCGACCGATTGATCCGCTTGCCGGCTTGAGCCAGCGCCCGCATAGTGGGCGCATGGCTCGCTATTTCCTTGTGTATTCAACCGTTGCGCTCGCATTCCTCACGGGATGCGGCGACAAGGCGTTTTCGCCCGGCACGGCTGGCCAGCCGGTCGAGGCGGCTGCGGCTGCCGAAGGTGAGGCGGGCGAGGAAAAGCCCGAGAACATCAGCCAGGAGCTGCTCGACAAGCTGAAGGAGACAGCTGACGAGAACGAAGCCGCGATGCTGGAGCAGGAGATCTGGGACGCCTGGCTCGTGTCTGGATCCGCCACGGTCGACACGCTGATGAAGCGCGGCCTCGAATACCAGGAGATGGAAGACCTCGAAGGCGCGCGGGACGCTTTCGACAAGGCGATCGCGATCCTGCCGGAGTATGCCGAGGTGTGGAACCGTCGCGCGGGCCTGTTCTTCAATGAGGGCAAGTATGACGAGGCGATCGCCGACCTCGAATCCGCCATCGGTCATGAGCCTCGCCATTTCGGCGCATGGACCGGACTCGCAATGATCTTCGAGTCGGTGGAGCGGCCGGAAGCCGCGCTCAAGGCGTATGAAAAAGTGCTGGAAATCCATCCAATGTCGGAGGCGGCCAAGCAGGGCAAGACCCGGCTGGAGCGCGTCGTGAACGGACGCTCGATTTAATCCCCCAAACTGCCCACAGGCTGATGCACAGGGAATCGCCGCCTGCGGCGCTCGCGTCGTTGGATGTGGTCGCTCGCCCACCTAGAGTGCGCCCTCAGACTTCGCGGGAGATCGCACGATGGACGGCACGATGGACGACGGCGCAGCAGCAGCCGCCCTCACGCAGGCCGCTCAGGAAAAGCTGCGGCAGGTTGTGGCCAAGATCGAGCGTCTCGAAGAAGAGAAGAAAGAGGTCGGCGGCCAGATCAAGGACGTCTACCAGGAAGCCAAGTCCATGGGTTACGACACCAAGGCCCTGCGCGCCGTGATCCGCATCCGCAAGCAGGACCGTCAGGAGCGCGAGGAAGCCGAGGCGATCCTCGACACCTACCTGCTGGCGCTGGGCGAGATCTAGCTGCGCGAAGCCCGGCCTCGTCCTTGGACCCTTCGAGACGCCGCCTGCGGCGGCTCCTCATCCTGAGGAGCCTCTGAAGACGTGTCTCGAAGGGCGAGGGCGTGCTCGCCGACTGTTCCCTCAAGCCCAATCGCGCTAGCTTTGCGCGCATGAAGCGCGAGGTGGATCAGCGC
The DNA here is from genome assembly GCA_030824255.1 of bacterium. Lineage (GTDB taxonomy): Bacteria > Pseudomonadota > Alphaproteobacteria > Caulobacterales > Hyphomonadaceae > UBA7672. Next base: position 9,546 of record JAVBYB010000518.1, on the reverse strand, counting down.
AAGACACGCAAGGCCCTGCGCAAGCTGCGCGGCGCAGCGGCGCGCGCCGAAGAAGAGGGCGGGCCGGGGTTGACCGACTGGGAGAAGGATTTCGTCGAGGGGGTTACGGGCCGGCTGGAGAAGTATGGCTCGGCGTTTCGCGATCCTGGCAAGGGCAGGCTGGAAGAGGCGCTCTCGGCGCGGCAGGCGCAGGTGACGCGCGTGATCGAGAAGAAGTCGCGCAAGGCTGTGAAGGCTGCGGTGAGCCCGGAGGCAGCAATCCCGGACACAAAGAGAGACAAGCCTGAGCCGCCGAAGCGGCGCTCCAGTTTCAAGGCTAAGCCCAAATCAGACTGGAAGCCGCGCGGTCGCGATATCAATGACGACAAGGCGCCTGTTGAACCTTCCAGGCCCGTGGCCAAGCGCGCCGCACTGAAAATTGTCCAGGGCGGCAAGGCGCGCTAAGGCGTCGCGTCGCACAGCAGGATGTCCATGACCCACTTCGTTCCGATCGAGCGCATCTCCGAGCACGGCTATCGCGTCCGCGTGACCGAGGAGCTGTGCGTGGGTCCGCTGGGCCATGTGTTCCTGTTCGGCGGCGCAGGTCTTGGGGCTGCGGTGCGGGCGCTGGAGTTGACGTTCGGACGCGGGCTGGTGTGGGCGACAGCGCAGTATGTGTCGTTCGCGCGGCTGGGCGATGAAGTGCTGCTCGACATAAGCGTGGCGCAGGCGGGACGTTCGGTGACGCAGGCGACAGTGATCGGGCGGGTTGGCGACAACACCATCTTCAACGTGATGGGCGCGCTCGGCGACCGCGAGGGCTATCCCGACCAGCACTGGCGCGACATGCCGGACATGCCCCCGCCCGATGCGTGCGAGGACGAGCCGCAGCGGCCAACGCAGGATCCGAAATCCCGCCTGCGAGCAGGCCTTGATGTGCGGGCAAGGCCGGATGCGATGCGCCATCAGGCGGCGATGCAGACAGGCCGCTCGCAGCTCTGGATACGCCAGAAGCGCCCTGGCCCGGTTGATGCGGCCACGCTTGCCATCTTCGCGGACTTCGTGCCCGGCGCGATTGGCGGTGCGCTGGGGCGCTCGGGCGGCGGCAACAGTCTCGACAACAATCTGCGTGTCCGGAAGATCGTGCCGACGGACTGGGTGCTCTGCGATGTGCAGGCGCAGGCGGCCGCGCGCGGCTTTGGCCATGGGCATATGCGGCTCTATGCCGAGGACGGCACGCTGATGGCGACGGCGAGCCAGTCGATCATCCTGCGCACCTATACCGGGCCGGACGCGGGCTGATTGGCCGGGAAATCGGCTGAAGCCTCCTGCTTGCGCTCGCGTCAATCACGCGAGAACATGCGGCAAGACAGGTCGCGCGCGGGGTATCGGCGTCATGTGGAAGGGGCTCGCCCTCGGTACGGCGTTGCTGGGGCTTATCGCCTCGCAGCCTGATGCGTTCGCGCAGCGGGGCGATCCGCTCGGCGGGCAGTTCGGCGCCATGGAAGCCGCCCTGCCGCCCGCCCTGGCGGCCGATGACGCCGTGAAGATGGGCGAGGCGCTGGGCCGGCTGCCGGCGCAGCGGCCGGGGGTTGTCGATACCTATGTGCTCTCGGTGTCGTTCTGGGACGAGCCGGTGTTCGAGCGCGAGGCGAAGGAAGCTGCGGCGATTCTCGGCCGCCGTTTCGATGCGGCTGAGCGCACCGTGGTTCTGTCGGCCGGCCTCGGGCCGGGACAGGCGCGGGCTTATCCCGCATCCTCGCCGAACAATTTCAACGCCGTACTCGGGCGCTTCGGCAAGCTGGCGGATCCGAAGGAGGATCTCGTCGTGGTGTTCGTGACCTCGCATGGCGGGCAGGATGGCGCGGTGGCGCTGCAGGAGAAAGGCCGTGTCGGCGGCGCGTTGCGTGCGATCCAGCTGCGCACCTCGCTGCAGCAGGCGGGCATACGCTCGAAGCTGGTGCTCGTGTCCGCGTGTTTCTCGGGGCACTTCATCCTGCCGTTCTCGGACGACGACACGGTGGTGCTGACGGCGGCCGCGGCGGACAAGCCGTCCTTCGGGTGCGAGCCGAGCCGCGACTGGACCTATTTCGGTGATGCGTTGTTCAACCATGCGCTGCGCGGCGGCGCCAGCCTGTCGGAAGCGTTCGACCAGGCGCGCGCGCTCATCACCAGGTGGGAAGAAGACCTGCACGCACGCTGGCGGGCCATGCCGGCGGCGCAACGCCAGCGCGAGCAGGAGCCGCTGCCTTCCAATCCGCAGCGCAATGCGGGCGACCGCGCGCTGGCCGTGGTGGCGAAGGCGGAATCCTATGGCAATGCCGTGGCGTGCGCGGGACACCTGTCGTTTGCGCTCGATCGCGCGCGCGCTGGACGTCCCGTGAAGGGCTATGCCGATGCAGCGGCGCTGACGGCGGCGCAGGCGGCCGCGCAGAACCGGGCCAGCACGGAAGGGGCTGCGCGCGGGCGTTCGGCGCAGGATACGGCGCGGGCGGTTGTGGTGTCGGCGACGACTGCGCTGCAGGTGTTTCCGCAGCAGGCGGCGGATGTGACGGCGCATATCGCGCGCTGCATGGCGCCGTAGAGACCTGACGCGCGCGCGTCAGATCGGCATGCGCATGATTTCCTGATAGGCGCTGATCACCTGGTCGCGCACCGCGATGACGGTTTCCATCGTGGCTTCGGCTGCGGCGACGGCGGTCACGACGTCGACGAGGTCGCCACGCCCCATGGCGGCGTTGGTGACAGCGCTTTCAGCTGCCCCGCCAGCCTGCGTGACGGTGCTGACGGCGGTGTTGAGGAGCGCGCCGAAGTCGGGGCCGCCGACCCCCTGTGTTTCCTTGCCGCCGGGAAGATTGCCGAGCGTCTGAGCGACGCCGCCATAGGCCTTGATGGCCGAGAGACCGAGATCAGACATCTAGGGCGCCTTACGCTTTGAGCAGCGAGACGACGCCGAGCATCATTGCGCGGCTCGATTCGATGACGTTGAGGTTGGCCTCGTAGGCGCGTTGCGCCTCGCGCAGGTCGGCCATCTCCACGAGCGAGGAGACGTTGGACTGTTTGACATAGCCATCGCCATCGGCGGCGGGGTGGCTGGGGTCGAACTTCATGGTGAAGGGCGACATGTCGAGACGCGCGCCGGTGACCTTCACTGCGTCGGCGCCGATCTCGCGATCGAAATAGGTGCGGAACACGGGGGCCTTGCGACGGTAGGGATCGCCGCCGGGGACGTTGGACGTCGCATCGGCGTTGGCCAGGTTCTCGGCGGAGATGCGGATGCGCACCGTCTGTGCGCGCAGGCCCGTTGCGGCCGCGCCCATGGCGGACATGAGGTCGGATGACATGATGGTCTCCTAGTCGCGTGTATGCGTCACCGTCCCGGTGCGCGCGACGCCAGCCTCAGCAGGCCCAGACTCTTCTGGTACAGGCCAACCATGGTCTCGAAATCCATTCGGGTTTCGGCGATCTTGATCATCTGCTCCTCGACCACCACGGCGTTGCCGTCGAGCGTGGTTTCGGAGTCAGGAGATTTCATCAGGGAGACGCCCGGCGCGGCGGGCGTGTTCGGCGCAACCATGTGGCCGGCCTGTGTCGCGGTCATCGCGGTGCGGGCGGGGGAGGCGACGCCGGAGCCTTTTCCGGCCATGCGCTGCAGCGTTGCGGCGAAGGCGTCCTGGTTGATGTCGCTAGGGACGTAGCCGGGCGTGGAAACGTTGGCGACGTTCTGGGCGATCACCTTCTGGCGCTCGCCCAGCATCTGCATGCGGGTCTTCATCAGGTTGAAGACGGAGATCTGCGTCGGATCGGGCATTGTCGTGTTCGCCTGGGCAGGAGACCCATCGCTAGGCAGATTTGACCGGTTTCCTTAAAGCCCCCTTAAGACCCACGCGGGACCGTTAACCTGCCGTTTACCCCCATTTCCGATGCATTAACCAAGAAACCCGGCCCGAATGGCCGCAATTGGCGCGTCCGAACATGGACTTCTTCTCTGTCCTCAAGGCTTTGGCGGCCCTCGCCTTCGTGCTGGGCCTGCTGTTGGGCGGCGCGTGGGCGCTGCGCAAGTACGGCAGCCGAATCGGTCTCAAGGCCGGCGCGCCGAGCCAGGACCTCAAGATTGTCGAATGGCGGTCGCTGGACATGCGGCGGAAGCTGGTGGTGGTGAGGTGGGGGGGACGGGAGCATCTCCTGGCCGTCGCGCCGACGGGTGACACGCTGATCGCCTCGCGGGACACGCCGGCCCCGTTTGCGCCCATTCCGCCTGAAAGCGACAAGTCATGATCGGGCGCCTGATCCGTATCGCGCCGGCGCTTGTACTGGCGCTGATGGTCGCGCCCGAGGCGTTGCCGCAGACCGTGTCGGTCGATCTGGGGACAGGGCAGGGGCTGACGTCCGGCATCGTGCAGCTGATCGCGGCGATCACGGTGCTGTCGCTGGCGCCGTCCATCCTGGTGATGACCACGAGCTTCGTGCGGATCGTGGTGGTGCTGTCGCTGCTGCGGACGGCGATCGGCCTGCAGAACGCGCCGCCGAACTCGGTGGTGATCGCGCTGGCACTGTTCCTGACCGGCTTCGTGATGGCGCCGACGTTTGCAGCGTCCTACGAGGCGGGCATCCAGCCCTTCATGTCGGAAGCGATCACGCTGGAGGAGGCGATCCCGCGCGCGCTGGGGCCTGTGCAGCAATTCATGGGCGCGCACGTGAACGAGGCGGATGTCGCGATGTTCGCGGGCATGGCCAACATCCAGAACCTTCAGAATGCGGCGGATGCGCCTTTCCATGTACTGGCGCCGGCCTTCATGATTTCGGAGCTGAAGCGCGCGTTCGAGATCGGCTTCATGGTGTTCCTGCCCTTCCTGGTGATCGACCTCGTCGTGTCGTCGATCCTGATGGCGATGGGCATGATGATGCTGCCGCCGGTGACCATCTCGCTGCCGTTCAAGCTGATCTTCTTCGTGCTGGTCGATGGCTGGCGGATGCTGTCGGGCTCGCTGGTCGAGAGCTTCATGCAATCCCCGCCCGGCTGACGCCGGACGGGTCTGCGTCGGTCTAGCTGATTTTCACGCGGACATAGCCGAGGAGGCCGATCGGGTCTCCGTCGTAGAGCGGCGATAGGGCGCCGCTGGTCCAGTTCTGCGTGGCGGCGGCGCCGAGGGCGATCACGACGCTGTCGGACAGGCGGAAGTCGCGCGAGGCGCCGAGCGTGAAGCGGGCGACATTCTCGATATCGCCATGATGGCCATGATCCGCGTGGTCGCCCAGCTCATTGGTCTCGATCGCCTCAAGGCGGGAGTAGATCGTCCAATCGGGGTTGGGCCGGTAGGCGGTCTCGGCGAGCCAGGCATCGAGCACGACGCCATCGCTGGTATCCTTGCGGGCGAAGGAGCCGGTGAGGGAGATGTCGCCATCGCCGAACTTCTGGCTGTAGAGCGCGCTGGCCGACCATTTCACGGCATCGACATCGGGCTCGAGCTGTTCGGGGGAGATGACATCGGCCCAGCTGGCCTGCAGCGCCCAGTTCTCGGTCGGATTCCACGATAGCCGAACGGCGCTTGAATCGAGCTCGCCGGTTTCGATGTCGTAGCGGTCCTGGTCGGGTTCGCGGCCGCGGAAGCGCGAGGCTTCGATCTTGACGTCGCCATTGATGTAGCCGGCGGTCAGCACGCCGAAGCTGATGTGTGTCGAGTCGAGCCAGTGGTGGGTGATCGGCGCTTCGGGGTTCACCTCGGCGGCAGGGCGATGCATGAACGCGCCGGGGCCGAAGGCGGGCTCGCCGGGCAGGCCCGCATAGACGAACACGCTCTGGTTGGCATCGAGCTGGCGCGAGTACGTCGCCGACAGTTCCATGAAGAGATCGTGGGGATGCTGGCGGTCGATCAGCGGCTCTGCGCCATCGGCGGTTTCGCCGGCGGCGAGCAGCAGGGGATAGCCGGTCTTGCCCATCAGCGGGTCCGGGCTGAGGGACCCCCGGAAGGTAAGTGCGCCGCCATCCTCGAAGCGGCGCTGGGCCGAGCCCATGACCATGCCGGCAAGGAAGCCCTTGTCATCGCCGCGCGGCCCGGACTGGCTGGTGTAGGCGAAGTCGAGCGTGGCGTGGCCCATCAGCGTCCAGTCGCCCACCTCGTGCATGCGCATGACGTGAGGCGCGGCGTCGGGGCGCCAGGCGGTGCCGCTGGAGTCGCGCGTCATCGGATAGGCGCCGAGGGCGCCGGCATGCGTGCTGTGATCGGCGCCGTGATCCATTCTGGAATGGTCCATCTGGCTGTGATCCATTTGACCGTGATCGGGCTGGCCGTCGGGGCCGGCATGACCGCCATGCTGCGAATGATCTTCGGCGGCAGGCTTGGTGGTTTCGGCTGGCGGTTGTGGCGCGTGGCCTGCGTGGTCGTGTTCCTGCGCCATTGCCGGCAAAGACAGCGCGGATGGCGCGAGCAGGATCGCCGAAGCGATCAAGGCGAGACGTGACATTGGGGTATCCTGAACGGAATTCGTTACAGCCGGCTTGTGATGCGCCGGCGCGCAGCTCTGGTTCAGGTCAGGCGCGGGGAGGTCTGAGATCGGGATCGGGCTGGCTGGAGGCGAAGCTTGCCTCGCCGGCGACGAGCCAGGCATAGGGCGCGACACGGGCGGAGGCGGTGGAGCCCACAAAGTCCATGCAGAGCTTGAGGGCGGCGACACACTCGCAGCTGTCGGGCGTCTCCGGCGATGGCTCACCGGCGGGATGACCAGGATCACCGTGCGCCATGCCATGATGCGCGGCGGCGACGGCCTTCTGCGTTTCATGGCAGTCGGACGCCTGGGCTGGCGCTTCAAGCGCGGCCTGCTCGGCCAGACGCGCGCAATGCTCCGCCGCGGCTTCCATTTGTCCGGTAAAGACAAAGGCCGTGACGAGCGCCAGCAGGATGCGGGTCAGCTTCTCGAGCATCCGGCAAAGATCGGCGCGATGGAGGGAGGTGTCAACGTGGTGGCTTTTCTGCCTTGAGGCGAGCGGACTGTTCCGACGCTGCGCGTCGCGCCTCCTGCTTGGCGGCAAGACGGGCCCTGGCCTCGTCCGGGGTTAGGCCCAGATGTGTGACGCCCCGTTTGGCTGAGCGCTCCATCTGGCGCGCCCGCTCGGTGTAGCGCTGGCGCTGCGCATCATCGCGCGCGTCGTGGCAGGCGGGGCAGCTGACGCCCGCGCGATAGAGAGTCGAGGCCCGGTCCGCTGGACTGACCGGCATGCGGCAACCGTGGCAAAGCGTGTGCTCGCCGACGGCAAGGCCGTGTTTCACGGCGGTGCGCTGATCGAAGACGAAGCATTCGCCCCGCCATTGGCTTTCAGCCTCTGGCACTGTCTCGAGATATCTCAGGATGCCGCCCTTGAGGTGAAAGACATCTTCGATGCCTTCGTGCTTGAGGAAGGCCGTCGCCTTTTCGCAGCGGATGCCGCCGGTGCAGAACATCGCGACCCTGGGCTTCGTCTCGCCCCACGTGTCACGCAAAGTCTCGCGGAAGTTGCGGAACCAGTCGGGGAAGTCGCTGAAGCTTGTCGTCTTCGGATCGACCGCGCCGTCAAACGTGCCGATCGCAACTTCATAGGCGTTGCGCGTATCGATCAGGATGACGTCAGGCTGGGCGATCAGGGCGTTCCAGTCGGTGGGCTCAACATAGGTTCCGGCATCGCGCGCCGCATCGATGCCGGGCACGCCCAGCGTGACGATCTCCTTCTTCAGCCGCACCTTCATGCGGAGGAAGGGCATCGTCTCGGACCATGAGTCCTTCACATCGAGATCGGCGCAACCCGGCAGGGTGCGGATATGATCCAGCACTGCGTCGATGGCGTCAGGCTCGCCGGCGATCGTGCCGTTGATGCCCTCATGCGCGAGCAACAGCGTGCCTTTGACGCCAAGCGCACAGCACAGTTTCGCCAATGGTCCGCGCAGCGCCTCGACGTCATCGAAGGCGGCGAACTGGTAGAGGGCGGTCACGCGGAAGGGCGCGGGTGCGGTCATCGCCGACGCCATTAGGCCGGGTGGGCGATGACCGCAAGAAGCGCGCTGTTGCGGCGAGCGGGAAGCCCGCCTTGCTCCGCTATCCGCGCGGGGTGCGGCCCTCGCCGCCATTGGCCGCCTTGCGGACAGCCGCGATGAGGGCGTTGGATTTCTGGGACTGGAGCCGGTCGGTCGCCTTGGGCGCTGCGGAGTTGACCGCAATGACGAGGTTTTCTTCCGGGAAGACATAGATGCCCTGGCCGAAGATTCCGACAGCGCGATAGCCATCTTCCATGGGCCACCAGAAATAGCCGTAGCTGGCGCCCTCGGCGCGCGACTTGGCGGGCGCGTGGTTGGCTGTGGCGTCCTCGACCCAGTTGTCGGCCAGCACCTGCCTGCCATCGATCTTTCCGCCACCCAGCATGAAAAGGCCGATGCGGGCATAGTCGCGGAGCGTCATGCTCATGCAGCAGCCGCCGCGATCCATGCCGGCCTTGTCCTGCATCCAGATGCCGTCCTGCTCCATGCCGTACGGTCCCCAGAGCTTCTCGGAGGCGTATTGCGACAGCGACTTGCCGGCGAGTGCGCGCACAAGGACGAGGCCCGCGAGATCAGTCTCGCCCGTCTTGTAGACGAACTCCTTCCCCGGCTCGGTCTTCGTCTTGAGCTTGGCCATGTATTGCAGGAGCGGGTTGTCATCGATCGGGTTGCCGCCCCTGAACGCGGCTGTGCCCGCCTGTGCGACGTCTGACTTCGGATTCGCGTAGTTCTCGTCCCAGGCCACGCCGGTCTGCATCGAGATGAGCTGGCGGATGCTGATGCCGTCATAGGCCGTGCCCTTGAGCTCCGGCAGATAGCGCGTGACGGGATCGTAGACGGACCTGATCCAGCCGTCCTTGATCGCGGCTCCCATCAGGATGGCGGTGACGGACTTGGCGACGGAAAAGGAGGTCCAGCGGTCTTCCGGCTTGCGGCCGAGCGCGTATTTTTCGAGCATCAGCTCGCCATCCTTGACGGCAATGAGACCGGTGATGCGGTTGTCCTTCATGAAGGCGTCGAGGCTCGACGACTTCCCGTTGAACATGATTTTCGGGTCGATCTGGACGAGCGCTTTCGGCAGCTCCCGAATCTTGTCGCCTTTCCTGATTGTGGAGACAGCGTAGACTTTCTCGATGGCGGGGTAGCGTTCGAGCTGCTGCTTCTGCGACCAGGTGAGGATGGAGGCGACAGGCGGGTCGGTGATCGGCTTCTGCGCGAGCGCCATGGGCGCAAGCACCAGTGCGGCCACAGCCATCGCCGACAGGCGCGAAGCTTGGATGATCAAGGCGGTGTCCTCCCTAAGAACTGCTTGTGGCGCAGAAAAAAGGAAGTGACCCGGCGATCGTCAAGGACGTTCGCAAAAAACTGCACGCGGGGCGCAGATCACCTCACGGCGTTTTGACGATAATCCGGGTTTCGCCGCCTCAGACGGCCGCGACGGCTTCCGGTCCAAGCTCGAGCTCGGTGCGGCCGGCCTTGGCGGTCGCCATCTCAGGCAACTGGCAGATCACGGACGTGCCGGCGCCGGGCGCGGACTTGATCTTCACGTCGCCGCCATGGA
>JAVBYB010000567.1 GCA_030824255.1 bacterium | reverse complement strand
CAGGCCGTCTCCACCCGGCATGTTGATGTCCAGCAGCATCAGGTCCGGCCCCGCACGCTCCAGCGCCGCACGCGCCTCCGCCACGTTCGCCGCGTGACGGATCGCATAGCCCTCGCCCGTGAGGAAATCGGCCAGCGTCTCGCGCAAGGCCGCATCATCGTCCACGATCAGGATGCTGGCCTGTTCCGGCATCGCCAGGGGAACCTCGTCACGGGTCAGAGTTCCCATGTTGAGGCCATCCGCAGGCGCAGCTGTCAACCCGGCCGATCGTCGTCAAGCAAAACGCGCGCCGCATCGCCGGCCGGATCATCGAATTGCCCCGACTTCAGGGACCACAGGAATCCCGCCAGCGCCACGCCCGCCAACAGGATCGCTGCCGGCAACATGAAGAGCAGCACATTCATCGCGACATCCTGAGCGCATTGAGCGTCACCAACGCCGACGACGCCGACATCGCCACCGCCGCCACGATCGGCGTCGCCAATCCCATCAGCGCAACCGGAATGGCGAGCAAGTTGTAAAGCGCGGCAAGCCCGAAATTCTCCCGCATCCGCCCGCGCGCTTCGCGTGCGATCAGAATCGCATCGACCACCGCATCCGGATTGCCTCCGGCATACACGCAATCCGCCGCCAGCCGCGACACGTCCAGCGCCCCGCCTGGCGCCAGCGAGGCATGCGCATTCGCCAGCGCCCCCGCGTCATTCAGCCCGTCCCCCACCATCAACACTTTCCTGCCCGCAGCCTCCAGCCTTGCCAGATGCTCTGCCTTCGACTGCGGCGTCGCATTCGCTGTCCAGACTGAAATGCCCGCTGCTGCCGCCGCGCGCGCAACGCGCTCATCCGCATCGCCGCTCAGCATCTCCACGCCAAACCCCATCGCCTGCAACCGCTGGATCGCCGAACGCGCTCCCTCACGCACGACATCCTCGAAAGCAAACGCCACCGGCGGCTCGCCTTCGAAAGCAAACAACAATCCGCGCTTGCCTCCCTTGGGGCCGACAAACCCGGCCTGTCCCAACCGCGCCCAGCGTCCGCAGACTTTGCCTTCCACGCCCAGACCCGGATGCTCGCTTACCTGATCAGCCGCCGGACCGCCGCCAGCCGCCGCCACGATCGCGCGCGAGAACGGATGCCGGCTCGCCCGCGCCAGCTGCGCCGCGTCCTGCAGGTCGCGCTCCGACCATTCCCCAGCCAGCAACACCGGCTCGCCCAGCGTCAATGTTCCGGTCTTGTCGAACACAACATGATCCACCGTCGCGATCCGCTCCAGCGCGTCGCCCGACGACAGATAGATTCCCCGCTTGAACAGCTTGCCCGCCGCCACCACCTGCACCAGCGGCGCAGCAAGTCCCAGCGCGCACGGGCAGGTGATGATCAACACCGTCACCGCCACAAACGCCGCCTGCGTCAGTGTTGCTCCCGCGATCAACCAGCCAACAAACCCAAGCAGCGCCACCGCATGCACCTGCGGTACATACGACGCCGCCACCTTGTCTGCGATCCGCCGATAAGACGACTTCTTTTGCTCCCCCGCCTCCAGCAAACGCGCCACATCCGCCATCAGCGAACGGTCCGCCGCCGCAAGCGCCCTTACGCGCAAAGGGGCCGAGAGATTCACCGCTCCGGCATGCAACACCTGCCCTACGAACGTCGCCTTCGGCTCAACCTCGCCCGTCACCAGCCGCAGGTCCGCCTCGCTTGCTCCCGCGATTACCTCTGCGTCCACCGGCAATCGCTCGCCCGCCGCAACCACCAGCATATCGCCCGGCCGCACATCGCTCGCGCGCACAGCCTCTGCCACGCCACACGTCGAAATCCGCGTCGCTGACGCCGTCTGCATCGCCGCCAGCGCATTCGCCGCCGCATACGCCCGCCGCCGCAACCGCGCATCGAGAAACCGACCGATCAGCAGGAAGAACAGTAGCATCACGGCCGCATCGAAATATGTGTGCGCCCCGCCCGTCGCCGTCGCATGAAGGCTGAGCGCCAGGGACAGCAGGACCGCCAGCGAGATCGGCACATCCATATTCAACCGCCGATGCCGCATCGAGTTCACCGCCGAGGCATAGAACGTCCATCCCGAAAACAGCGCTGCCGGTATAGCGACCAGCGCCGCCAGCCAGCGGAACATTGTCATCGTCCCGGCGTCCATGTCCTCGCCAAACCACATCGGCTCGGACAGGAACATCACATTCGCGGTGGCGAGCCCGGCCACAACCATTGCCGTCAGCAGCGCCCGCTCTTCGCGTGCCTTCTCCGTGTCCGATGCGCCAGCATCCACTGCCGCCGCACCATACCCCAACCCTGTCACCGCCTCGATCACACGGCGCGGCGCCAATACGCCTCGCCACGCCACATGCAATTTGCCCGTGGACAGGTTCAGCCGCGCTGTCTCGACGCCCGGCAGTTTGCCCACCGCGCCCTCGATCCGCCCAAGGCACGATGCACATTTGGCCCCCCGCACCAGCACATCGAGCGAGCGTAAGCCTTTTGCTTCAGTCACAAACGCCGCGGGATCCTGCGCCACGCCTTGCTCGGTCCTTGGCGCCAGCCCGCTCGGGCATCCCGCGACCGCACTCACGACAGCACCAGCGTCTTGCGCGCCTCGAACACCGGCGGCTCAGCGCGATCTCGGCTCACCTCAATGATCGCCTCGACTTTGGCCGGCGCTTCGACACCAGCCGCCATCGCGTATTCGCCGGTTGCCCGCTCAACCAACCAGACTTTCTCGCCCTCATTCCGGACACCCGCCACATGCAAGCGCACCGCTACATCCATTCCGCTCAGGGCGCCGCCTGCCGCATCGCGCAGCTCCACCAGAAACGTCACGCCGTCGTCCGCCAAGCCCGCCTGCAGCGTCCAGCCCAGCGCACGCTGCGCGTCATGCCGCCCAAGTTCTCTGTTGTACTCAAGGCCGAGCACATACGAGTTCTTTACTTGCTCCCCGGGATGCGAGCGCACTGCCATGGTGATGAACACAGCGTTGACCGCGATGATCATCGCGAAGAACCCCAGCAGCATCCACAGCACGTGCACGCCTCTGACGCCCGTCTTCTCATTCGTGCTCGTCACCGCCACCTCAGCTCTCCGGTCCTTCAAACCGCGCCAGCGTAGAAGCCGTCGCGCCCGTTGCGGGGTCAGTCAGCACAACGCGGATATCCCGCTTGCCGCTCGCCTCGGCCACCGTCACCAGCAGCCGGAGGCGCTCGACAACATCCGGCTCGGCCATCAGATATCCCTCGTTGGCGACTTCGCCGTCCCCGATGATCTCGATCTCCGCCCCCGGCAGATCCTCCACCGCAATGGCAACCGTCCGGACAGCATGGGTCTTGTTGATGATCTTCAGCGTGTAGGCATTCCTGTACTCACCCGTGGAGAGATGCACGAACGGCACACCCCGGTCCTTGATCACGGACAACTCCAGGTCGGACCGCGACGATAGGCCGAACACCATGAGAAGGCCGGTCAGCACCATCACCGCCGCATAGAGGATCACGCGCGGCCGCAGAACGCTGAACCGCTTGGCTGGCTGCTTCATCCATCGCCGAACGACATTCTCGTCGGTATCATAGGCGATCAACCCGGTCGGCCGCCCCACCTTTGTCATCACGCTATCGCACGCGTCGATGCACAATCCGCACCCGATGCATTCCAGCTGCAGCCCCATGCGGATGTCGATCCCCATCGGGCAGACCACCACGCACTGCTTGCAGTCGATGCAGTCGCCACGCCCCTCCCAGCTCTCTCCCTTCTTGTGCGGCCCGCGCGGATCGCCCCGCTCCGAGCGGTACGTGACCTGCAGCGTATCCTTGTCGATCAGGGCCGCCTGGATGCGCGGCCATGGGCACATGTATGTGCACACCTGCTCCCGCATCGTTCCCGCCAACGCATAGGTCGTCCCCGTCAGCAGCGCCGCGAAGACGTAGGCTGTCATCGGCGCATGGCCCGTGAAGAATGTCTGCGCCAGCGTCGGCGCATCATGCCAGTAGAGAATGAACGCCCCGCCCGTCGCAAACGCGATCAGCAGCCAGACCGCATGCTTGCCCGACTTCCGCCACGCCTTGTCGAGCGACATGCGCGCCTTGTCGCGTTTCATCCGCGCGTTGCGGTCGCCCTCGAACCAGCGCTCGACCACGAGAAAGAGGTCGGTCCATACAGTCTGCGGACAGAAGTACCCGCACCACACCCGCCCCAGCAGCGCCGTCACGAGAAACAGCCCCACTGCCGCCAGGATGAGCAGACCAGTGATATAGAACACTTCCTGCGGCCAGATCTCGAGCCAGAAGAAGTAGAACTTGCCGCCCGCAAAATCCGCCAGAACCGCCTGGTCCGGCGCCCCTGGCCCCCGCGACCAGCGCAACCACGGCAGCGCATGGTAGATACCCAGCGTCACCACGAGCAGGAACCATTTCAGGTTTCTGAACTTGCCGAACACCAGCTTCGGATAGATCTGCTTGCGCTTGGCGTAGAGCACGACTGGCTCATCGCCGTCGGGCGGCGTCGGCGCCGAACTGGCCGCCTCCCGCCGATCGATGAGCGTGGTCGTGCCCATGCCTATTCGCCCCCGCCCATCGAATGAACGTAGATCGCTAGCGCTCGTACAGTCGCCGGATCGAGACGATCTGTCCACGCCGGCATCACGCCGCCGCGGGGCCCGAAGATGGTGCGGCGGATCGAGGGGGCATCACCGCCGTAAAGCCACTCCTCGTCTGTAAGGTTCGGCGCGCCCTGCGTGCGATCGCCGCGCATATCGTCGCCATGACAGCTCGCGCAGTTAGCGTCGTAAACAGGTCGCGCCCGGATCGCCGCCGTTGCATCGGCTGTCTGATGCGACGCCTGCCGCACAAGCTGAACAAGGTCGTCTATCTGCGCCGCCGTCAGGAAGTCGTCGCGCCCGAAAGCCGGCATATCCTTCACATGCGCCTGAGCGTGGCCAGACCGGATACCAAACTTCACTGTCTGTTCGATCGCATCGAGCGATCCGCCCCACAGCCAGACATCGTCAGACAATTGCGGATAGCCCTTCGCCCCGCGCCCGCCCGCGCCATGGCATGTCGCGCAGTTGTCGCCGAACGCACTCTCGCCAAGTCCCAGCGCCAGCTGACTCAGCTCCGGGTCTTTCAGGATCGACGCCGCATCCTGCGCCGCCAGCTTCGCGCCCAATGCCGCCCGCGCGGCCCGCGCCGCCGAAACCTCGCCGGCCACATCGGCGCGATCGGACTGGCCCAGCACGCCGGTTGTATGCCCCTGCATGCCCGGGAGGGCTGGCCAGGCCGGCATCAGGATCCAGTAGATCACCGCAACCACAACGGAAGCCCAGAACACGAACCGCCACCACCGCGGCAGTGGATTGTTCAGTTCCTTGATCCCGTCCCATTCATGGCCGGTCGTCTCGACGCCGCTATGGGTGTCAATCTCAGGCAAGCGGTCGGTCATCGCTGTGCTCTTTCTCTTTCATGGGAATTTCAGCGGCGCGCTTGAAGCGAGCGCCGTTGCGTGGCCACAGCGCATAAACCAGCACGACGAGGAAGATCGCCGCGAAGTAAACGGTTCCGCCCGTCTGGGCGAACGCGGACAAGCCTTCGTAATTCATGGCGTCACCGCTTGTTATCGAGATCGCCGGCTTCGTAGGTCGAGAAATCGACCATCGTGCCCAGCACCTGCAGATAAGAGATCAGCGCATCCAGCTCGCTCGGATCGCCACGCATTGCATCGAAGTCCCGCACATTTACGGTGCCCGTGCGGCCCGACAGCGTGTCGTAATCCGCCCGGAAACTGTCGACGTCATAGTCGCCGCCCGCCTGCGCCTTCGCGTCGTCCTGCGCGCGTAAAATCATGTCGTCGGTGTAAGGCACGCCCGCCTGGCGCAGCGTCCGCATTTCGTTTGCGATGGTAGACAGATCGATCTTGCGATCTTCCATGAAAGCATAGGGCGGCATGATCGATTCCGGCACGAGGCTACGCGGATTGATCAGATGCTGCTTCTGCCATTCGTCGGAATACTTGCCGCCGACGCGCGCGAGGTCCGGCCCCGTGCGCTTGGAGCCCCACTGGAACGGATGATCGTACATGCTCTCCGCGGCGAGCGAATAATGCCCATACCGCTCCACTTCATCCCGCAGCGGACGGATCATCTGCGAGTGACACGTGTTGCACCCCTCGCGGATATAAATGTTCTGCCCCGCCAGCTCGAGTGGCGTATAGGGCCGCACGCCCTCCACCTTCTCGATAGTGTTCTTCAGATAAAACAGCGGCGCGATTTCGATCAGTCCCCCGATCGCCACCACCACAAGGATGCCGGCGATCAGGATGAAAGTGTGCTTCTCGAAGATCTTGTGGTTGCGCATCAACCAGTTCGGGCGCGTTGCCATGACAGCTCTCACTATTCTGCTGGTTGAAGGTTTGCGGGCGCGGCAGGAACATTCTTCCGATCCTCTGCGGGAACATCGCCCCGCGCCGTGCGGAAGAGGTTGTAGGCCATGATCAGCGCACCGATCAGGTAGAGCCCGCCGCCCAGCGCCCGGATGATGTAGGAGATGTGCTTGGCGCTCACCGTCTCGATGAACGAGTAGCTGAGAAAGCCGAACTCGTTATAGGCGCGCCACATCAGGCCTTCCATGATGCCCGATACCCACATCGACGTGATGTAGAGAACGATGCCCAGCGTCGCGATCCAGAAGTGCCACTCGACCAGCGCGTTCGAGTAGAGCTTCTGCCGCTTCCACACCCACTGCGTCAGGCAGTAGAGCGCACCGAACGTCACGAAGCCGACCCAGCCCAGCGCGCCCGAGTGAACGTGCCCGATGCCCCAGTCGGTATAGTGCGACAGCGCATTCACTTCGCGGATCGACATCGCAGGTCCCTCGAACGTCGCCATGCCGTAGAAGGCGACCGAGACCACCAGCATCCGCACGACTGGATCGGTGCGCAGCTTGTCCCACGCACCGGACAGCGTCATCAGGCCGTTGATCATGCCGCCCCAGCTCGGCATCCACAGCATGATCGAGAACGTCATGCCCAGCGTCTGCGCCCACTGCGGCAGCGCCGTGTAGTGCAGGTGGTGCGGGCCCGCCCAGATGTAGATGAAGATCAGCGACCAGAAGTGCACGATCGACAGCCGGTAGGACCAAACCGGACGCTCCACACGCTTCGGGATGAAGTAATACATGATCGCCAGGAAGCCGGCCGTCAGGAAGAAGCCCACCGCATTGTGGCCGTACCACCACTGGATCAGCGCGCTCTGCACGCCGCTGAACAGCGAATAGGACTTCGCGCCGAACACGCTCGCAGGCAGCGAGATGTTGTTGACGATATGCAGCATCGCAATCGTCACGATGAAGGCGAGGTAGAACCAGTTCGCCACGTAGATGTGCTTCTCTTTGCGCCGAAGCAACGTCGCCACGAACACAGCGAGATAGGCCACCCACACAATCGTCAGCCACAGGTCGGCATACCATTCCGGCTCGGCGTACTCCTTCGACTGCGAGATTCCCATCAGGTAGCCGGTGCCGGCCAGCACAATGAAAAGCTGGTAGCCCCAGAACACGAACCACGGCCACATCCCGCCCGCGAGCCGTGTCCGGCATGTCCGCTGCACCACATAGAAGCTCGTCGCGATCAGCGCATTGCCGCCGAACGCAAAGATCACAGCGGACGTGTGCAGCGGCCGCATCCGGCCAAAGTTCGTCCAGCCCCAGTCAGGAAAGTAGAAGAGATTCGGAAAGGTGAGCTGCAGCGCGATGATCAGGCCGACAAGAAAGCCCGCAATGCCCCAGAGCGTGGTGGCGATGACCCCCGCCTTCACCACGCCTTCCTCGTAATATGTCTTGTCGAAGCGTTGTCCCGGCTCGCTCTCTTCGTGCCAGATCAGCAAGCCTGCCAGCCACGCAAACGCGGCGATCGTGAGCATCCACGCATGTGCGCCGAAACGCGGGTCCACGGCATTCGCCGCGCCCGAAATCCCGAACACCAGCACGACCAGCAGGATCAACCCGACGGTTAGTGTGCTGGGATCCGCCCCCTGGGCTCGTGAAACGCCTGCCGCCATGATCCACGCCTCATCTGAAGCGGCCCCGAACCCATGTCGGGCGCCTTGAGCGGACCAATGACCGATGCCGCAGCGCAAACCCTTGATCTGGCGCAAAGGGTCAATCTGGCGCACGCGCTAGACAGCCTCACGGTCGCTTTTCCCCCCAACCGCAGCGACCGTTCCTTGGTGGAGGCGCCTGTGAAACCCGCGGCTACTTTCCTGTCTGGTATTGCCGTGTTGCTTGCAGGCGCCTTCATTCGAGCCTGTCAGTCGCAGGTCCCCGGCGAACTGCTCAATGCCTGGTGCGGCCCGGCCACGACAACCTCCTTTGCGTCGCTCAGCCACGCCCACTGCACCGGCTGCGTTGTCATGCTCACTGGCGTGACACTCATCGGCGCATCACTTATCCGCCCCGCACGCCTTGCTCTTCGTCGCGTGCGCACATGAATCCACGCTACACATCGCGCCGCTGGGAATACCTGCCCGACTTCGCGCAGGAACAGCTGCCCCGCTACACCAGCTATCCGCCCGCCAATCGCTTCTCGCCCTCGGTCGGCCACGGCGCCGCCCGCGCAGCGCTCACCTCACTCCCCGCCAATGCCACGCTCTCGCTCTACGTTCATATTCCGTACTGCAAGAAGCTCTGCTGGTACTGCGGCTGCAACACAAGCGTCCCGACGCTGAAAGATCCGCTCGATAGCTACGTCACCGCCCTCAAGGCCGAAATCGCACAAATCGCACGCCTAGCGCCCGGCACGGCCAGCGTCACGCGCCTCCACTTCGGCGGCGGCTCGCCGGATATACTGACACCCCGCCACATCCGCGAAATCATGGCTACCCTGCGCGGCCATTTTGCTTTCTCCAGCCTCGCGGAAATCGCCGCGGAGCTGGACCCGCGCGGCCTCACGCCCGCCACGATCGACGCCTACGCGGCGGCTGGCCTGAACCGCGCAAGCATGGGCGTACAGGTGCTCGATCGCGGCGTGCAGCAGGCCATCAACCGCGTCCAGTCGCGCGAGGAAATCGAAAGCTCCATGCGCGGCTTGCGTAGCGCCGGCATCGAGTCGATCAACATGGACCTGATGTACGGCCTTCCCGGCCAGACCATGGGACACGTCATCGAAACCGCGCTCTTTGCCTCCCAGCACGATGTCGATCGTATCGCCGTCTTTGGCTACGCTCATGTGCCATGGATGAAGAAGCACCAGAAAGGCATCCGCACGCAGGACCTGCCTGACAGCGAGACGCGCTTCCGCCAGTCCGAAGCCGCCGCACAGTCACTCGAATCCGCCGGTTATCTGCCCATCGGGTTCGATCACTTTGCCGCCCCCGGCGACTCGCTGGCCACCGCCGATATGCAGGGCCGCCTCCGCCGCAATTTCCAGGGCTATACAGATGACGACGCCACCGCCCTCATCGGCTTCGGCGCCTCCGCCATCTCCTCGCTTCCCAATCTCATCTACCAGAACGCCTCCGACACCTCAGCCTATCGCGAAGCGATCGCCGAGCGCCGGTCCCCGGTCGTGCGCGGCATCACGCTGACAGAGCAGGACCGCCGGATCGGCGCCGTCATCGAGCAGGTCCTCTGCAACTTTGAAGCAGTCATTCCCGGCGATATCCTGGCTTGCTCCCGCGCCCGTCTGGCTCCGGCGTTGCAGTCCGGTCTCGCGGACCTGCGCGGCTCACACCTGACGGTCACATCACGCGGCCGTCCTTATATCCGCAACATCGCCGCGTGTTTCGACCCGTCTCATGCGTCCCAGGCCGGCAAGCACAGCCTTGCGATCTAGCGCTCACGGATCGACGTCAGGTATGCAACCAGGGCATCCGCCGCTGCGACGGGAAGATCGAACTCCGGCATGTCGTCATGACCTACGCGAATACCTTCGATCAGGTCGTTCGCCAGCATGTCCGCATCATAACGTCCAAGCAGCTCTTTCATTGGTGGCGCTGCCGCATTGGGGCTTGCCGTCTGATCATCCAGCGCGTGGCATCGGGCGCAGTTGGCTTCCGCCACCGTCCGCCCGTCAGCAATCAGTGAGGCATCTTCTGCAGACGCAGCCGACGGCTGTCCCGGCGGCGGGGCATTGCAGGCCGCGAGCGCGAGGAAGGCCAGTCCGGCAAGCGGTATCGTTTTCATTCTCTTTCCCTTCCACGCTTCCCGTGGCGTCCATCTGATTCAGCGCAATTCGCGCGCGCCATGGGCTGCTATCCTGCCTCCAATTCAGCTTGGCAGGCGAATTGTCGCGGCCGCCATGCCCGAATTCACCCTGTCAGACACACTTCGTCACACAGCCAGACACACTCCGGCAAAGGCCCGCAAGCTACCCGCGCAAATCTGTTCCTGCCAATCTGACAGGAGGCAATCATGTGCATCGCCGGCGGAGCAATCCCGGGTCTCATCGTCAACCAGAGCCATGCGGACGCGGGCGTCGTGCGCCCCGCCCTCAAATCGATACCGGCCCACGATCATATCTTCTTCGAAGGCGATAACCGCGACAGCATCTATGTCGTCGAATCCGGTTGGGTGAAACTCTATCGCACCTTGGTCGATGGCCAGCGCCAGATCGTCGGCTTCGCCAACACGGGCTCTGTCCTCGGCCTCGAATCCGATGTCGAGTATTCAAACGGCTGCGAAGCGATCACCGCAGTTCAGGTCCGCGCCATCCCGATCGGCCGCGTCGCCGAAATCTGCATGCGCGATGGCAAGCTCGCCGGCCAGCTTCTCCGCCAGGTTGGCCGCCAGCTTGGCGCAGCGCAGGCGCAGCTCGCGGCGATCGGCGCGCAGTCAGCGGAACAGAAGCTCGCCAACTTCCTGCTCACGATCTCGGATCTCTGCGATATCCAGCCGGATGACTCCTTCGATCTACCCATGCGCCGTGGCGATATGGCCGAGTTTCTCGGCCTGCGGCTTGAAACCATCTCCCGCAAGATGAGCGAGTTTCAGCGCCGTGGCTGGATCAGCATGACCTCGCTCTACCACTGCCGTCTCCAGCGCCGCGATATTCTCGAAGAACTTGCCGCCGGCGGCCAGCTGGAGAGCATCCACGCTTGCGCGAGCTGACAGGCTCCCGTCAGAGCAAGGCCCGCGCGGGGTCGTGAAGGCTTCTCCCGAGGCCTTCACGACTTGCCCGCATTCTAAGGTAACCCGCACGTCATCTCTCCCCTCTGGACAGACGCCCGCAGAAACAGTCCAACTCGACTGATAATAGAAACGACCGGGGAGAGAACCAGATGCTGAACCGCCGCTCGATGCTGGCTGGCGCCGGCGCGCTCATTGCCTCTGCATCGCTGATGTCCGCCCACGCTGACGAAGCAAGCCTCTTCCCCATTGTGGAAACGACAGATGGCAAGGTGCGCGGCATCGCCTCGGGCGGCATCTCGGTCTTCAAGGGGCTTCGTT
>JAVBYB010000571.1 GCA_030824255.1 bacterium | reverse complement strand
GTGCTTCGACTGGGAATCCGCCGGCCCGGCCCTCTATCGCGCCAAGCGCGCGGCACAGGCCTGCGCCGTCGGCCTGTTCGAAGCCAGCAGCGCCGACGCTGCTGTCTGGATGATCTCGCAACGCGGCCGCTGGGAAGTCATCCACCGCGCTGACCAGCGCGGCACAGGCTGAGCTCAGCCCCGCAGTCCCGCAATCAGCAGGTCCACCAGCGCATCAAGCTCCTTCAGGTCGCTCTTGCCGCCATCGAGCTGCACCAGCGCCGGATGGTGGAACCGCGTCGTCGCATTCAGCAGCATCGTCGCCGCGCCATCGAGCGCCTTCCCGGGCCAGTCGCCCGCCTTCGCTCCGTCGCGCAGGATCTCGGCCACCTCGTCATGCATGTGCGTCAGGTGATTCGTCACCACCTCGTGCGCGCTCGCCGTGATCGTGCCGTAGACCGTAAACATCTCCGGATCGTCCAGAACCTTCCGCCGCTTCACCTCGGCAAGCTGGCGCAGCCACGCCTTCAATCGCTTCGGCGCTGGTGTGCGCTTGTCCGCCGTGATTTTCGACAGCGGCGCCATCACCTGCCCCAGCCACCGCTCTGCCACCGCATCAAACAGCGCGCTCTTCGAGGCGAAGTGTTTGTAGACATTCGAATGGCTCATATCGAGCGCACGCGCGACGTCCACGACGCCGGTTTTCGCCGGGCCGTGGCGTCGCAGCTGCTCGACGGTTGCATCGAGAATGCGGTCGCGGATTGAATCAGTGCTCACGCCGCTAGATCACCCATTTTACCGCTCGCTGTCGAGCATGGCGCGCTGCGCTTCTGGATAACGCCCGCCCGCCACGGCGTCGGCAGGCGCCGCCGCCTCGATCCGCGCCCTGTCTGCGTCCGTCAGCACGACATCCAGCGCGCCCAGCGATTCCGTCAGCCGCTCCCGCTTGCGGGCGCCGATCAACGGCACAATATCCTCTCCCTGGGCAAAGACCCAGGCGATAGCCAGCTGGGCCACGGTGCAGCCTTTCTCGTCGGCGATCTCTTTCAGCGCCTGAACAAGCTTCATGTTCTGGTCGAAGTTTTCGCCCTGGAAGCGCGGCGCCATTGCGCGGAAACCGCCACGCGATCCGCCAGCCAGCGCGCTTTCGCTGATAAGTCCGCGCGACAGCACGCCATAGGCCGTCATGCCGATGCCGAGTTCGCGCAAGGTGGGGAGGATCTTCTGTTCAACGTCGCGCGTCAGGATCGCATATTCGATCTGCAGATCGACAATCGGATGCACGGCGTGCGCTCTGCGGATCGTCTCCGCCCCCGCCTCGCTCAATCCGATATGGCGCACATAACCCTCTTTCACGAGATCGGCGATCGCGCCCACCGTCTCCTCGATCGGCACAAGCGGGGACACCCGCGCCGGCCGGTAGATGTCGATATGGTCCACACGCAGCCGTTTCAGCGTGTAGGCCAGCGCCGTGCGCGTCTGTTTCGGATCGGTCGCATAGCCAAGCCACTGTCCATCCGGCCCGCGCTGCGCGCCATACTTCACGGAGAGGATCGCGTTGTCGCGCTTGCCGCCTTTCAGCGCCTCTCCAATCAGCATCTCGTTGTGGCCCATCCCGTAAAAGTCGCCCGTGTCGATCAGGGTGACGCCTGCCTCAAGGGCTGCATGGATGGTGGCGATGCCCTCGGCTTCATCGGCCGGGCCATAGAAATCCGGCGACATGCCCATGGCGCCAAGGCCAAGGGCGGAAACGGTGGGGCCGGTACGTCCGAGTTTGCGGGTCTGCATGGCTTTGCTCCTGTGCTGGACAGGAACTGGAGCGGATGGTAACAGATTTCAATAGTTGTTACTCGAATATTCGAGATCTTTTTTGGGCCTACCCGCGCCCGTGCCCACGGCACGACGGCGAAAGCGACAACGCGCCCACGCTTCAACGCGTGACCTGCCGGTCCGGCGGGCTATACCAACCTGTACCCGACGTGATTGCAGCCGAAGCGAGGACCCCGTGAGCGGCATCGAAACCGTGAAGACTCACCGCCTGTTCGAAGGCGAGCTGCGTTACTGCAAGCATCAGAGCGCCGCCACGGGCACGCCCATGACGTTCAGCGTCTTCACACCGGAAGGCCCCGGACCCTTCCCGGTGCTGATCTGGCTGTCAGGCCTCACCTGCACTGAAGACAACTTCACCACCAAGGCTGGCGCCTACAAGGCCGCAGCCCAGCACGGCCTGATGATCGTTGCGCCCGACACCTCGCCGCGCGGTGATGGCGTTGCAGACGATCCCGCCTACGACCTCGGCCAAGGCGCGGGCTTCTACATCGACGCCACCGAGGCGCCGTGGAAACCGCACTTCAGCATGGAAACCTACATTGTCCGCGATCTGGTGGCGGCCATTCGCGAGAACTTCCCCGCCGACCCCGTCCGCCTCGGCATCTCGGGCCACTCCATGGGCGGCCATGGCGCGCTGACACTCGCCTTGCGCCACACCGATCTCTTCCGATCGGTTTCCGCCTTCTCGCCGATCGTCTCGCCGCTGAATTGTCCGTGGGGCGAAAAAGCCTTCACGGCCTATCTCGGCGCAGATCGGATGACGTGGGCAGAGCATGATGCCTGCGCGCTGCTGCGGTCAGGCCTGTCGCGCGGTTACTTCGACGACATCCTGATTGATCAGGGACTCGCCGACAACTTCCTGGCCGGACAGCTGAAGCCCGAACTGCTGCAGGAAGCCGCGAGGGAAGTGGAACAGAAAATTACGCTACGAATGCATGAAGGTTACGACCATAGCTATTTCTTCATCGCAAGCTTCATTGACGACCATATCGCGTGGCACGTGAATCGTCTGAGCTGAACTCGCCTCTGGGTTAAAATTCAGCCACAAACTAATATAATTGTTTGTATTGTAATTGGCGTTCTATAATCTCAGATTCGCGACTGGGACGGGGCTGGATAATTAAACGAGGCATAGGGGCTGGTTGATGGCGATGCGTTTGCCAAACGTCGATGGACTCTCTCTTTCGGAACTGAATGAGCTTCTTTCGCGTGTGAACAGGGCCATTCAGGCCAAGAAAGATGACGCGCGGGCTGAAACCCTGCAAAAACTGAAGGCGTTGGCTGTCCAGGAAGGCTTCAGCCTGGATGAGCTCGTCGGTGCAAAGGGCCAGGGCGGCCGTCGTCAACGTTCGGACAAGGGCGTAAAGCTCAAGCCGAAATATGTCGGCCCCAACGGTGAGATTTACACGGGTCGCGGCCCGACGCCGAAATGGCTGAAATCTCTCGAGCGCAAGGGCGAGAAGCGCGAGAAGTATCTCGTAAAATAGTATTTCCTGGAATTAATTATGCAAACGGCCCGGATTACATCCGGGCCGTATTTGCTTTTAACATAGGTTAGTTTTGCGAATCAGCCTGCTGCGAGGCGATGGTAGTGGGACCCGGGATCGAACCGGGGACCTCAGGATTATGAGTCCTGCGCTCTAACCAGCTGAGCTATCCCACCAAAGTCGAGGCGCGCGGTATACGCAACGTGCAGGGCGAGCGCAAGACAGGTCGCCGCGACAGAAAAAACCTCGCACTTTCCGAAGCCTTCTGCGCATTCGCTGCCGGGTCAGACGCCCCATGGCCGCAAGGCTGCACCCCCGCGTCATCGGAGAAAACAGGAAAGGCGCCGGTTGCCCAGCGCCTTTCCGGATTCGGCCCGAGTTTGGGGGTTACCGCTGCTCCTGACGCCTGACGCAGCGGCTGTGTGTGCTGGTTTGTCCCTGTTTTGGGGCATTCTGGCGCCGGCGCTAAAGCCTGGCGGCGACCATCTCACCGATCGCCAGAGAGCTCGTCAGCCCCGGACTCTCTATGCCGATCAGGTTCACCAGACCCGCAACGCCATGTTGTCCGGGCCCATCAATCAGGAAGTCCGCGCTCGGCTGTCCTTTGCCGACGATCTTTGGACGAACGCCTGAATAGTCCGGCTGCAACGCCCCGTCTTTGAGCCCCGGCCAGTACCGCCGCACCTCGCGATAGAAGTGCTCCGCGCGTGAAGGGTCCACCACATAGTCGAATGGCGGCGCAGCGCCTGCGGGTAGCCATTCCGCATCCGGACCCAGCCGGGTGCGCCCGCCGAGGTCGATCGCAAGGTGCAATCCCTGCGTCGTCGAGTTGTGCATCGGATATATGAGCCGCGCGAATGCCGCCCGCCCGCTGGCCGTGAAGTACGAGCCCTTCACCCAGCTCATTGCCAGATCCGCATAATGCGGCCCACCCGCGATCGCACGCGCTACCGGCAGGGCCTGATGCCCCGCCGAATTAACCACGCTGCGCGCCTTGATGCGCGACGGGCTCGCCCCGCCCGTCTCGATCTCGATGCCGTCCGCCAGCGCCTCGCCGCGCACCACCGGTGCGTTGAACGCCAGCGCCCCGCCGCGATCCTCGAACTCGCCCTGCAGCGCGAGGAAGTAGGCATGGCTGTCGAACAGCCCGCTCGTCTCCGAATGGATCGCCACGCGCACGTCAGGGCTAAGCGCCGGCTCCAGCCTGCGCGCCTCCGCCCCATCGATCAGCCGGATATCCTCGACGCCATTCTCCAGCGCCCGCTTCAGCAGCGCTGGCGTCGCCCCCGCTTCAGCATCATCAACAGCGACAACAAGCTTCCCACACCTGTGCGCTTCAACACCATGAGCGGCGCAATACTGATAGAGCTTCCGCCGCCCCTCCACGCACAGGCGCGCCTTCAGCGAGCCCGTCGCGTAGTAAAGCCCCGCATGAATCACCTCGGAGTTGCGCGACGACGTCTCCGTCGCAATTGCACTGGTCGCTTCAAGCACAAGCACGTCGCGGCCCGCCAACGCCAGCGCGCGCGCGGTGGCAAGCCCCACAGCCCCCGCTCCGATAACGACTGCATCCGCCTCGAACGTATCCATGCCCCTGCCTACCCCAAGCCGGTGAAGGAGTCGTACGCCGCATCGGCGCGAAAACTCCAGCTGCGACCTATTCTTAGCTGACACTGGCCGCAAGCAAAGGCCAACATCATGGAGCGAAAAGCT
Source organism: bacterium (assembly GCA_030824255.1). Lineage (GTDB taxonomy): Bacteria > Pseudomonadota > Alphaproteobacteria > Caulobacterales > Hyphomonadaceae > UBA7672. The sequence continues at coordinate 6,745 of JAVBYB010000571.1, read as the reverse complement.
GCAGCCCTGCGAGCCGCTCGCATCTACTGCATAATTCCTGAAACGTGGCGCCGAATACGTTCGGCGAGAGTTCATTGCACGCGAGCCGTCCGAATGGACCGGCGCAGAGCGTCAGCATTCTGGCGCGATATCAGGAGATCAGAATGGCAGCCGCAAAAAAAACCAATGGCGCATCGACCAAAGCTGCCAAGGGCAAACCCAAGGCAATGGATGCCGTAGCCCTGCTCAAGGCGGACCACCGCAAGGTCGAGGAACTCTTCGCGTCTTATGAGAAAAGCAAAAGCAAATCCGTGAAGGCAAAGCTCGCCCAGCAAATATGCATGGAACTCACCATCCACGCCACCATCGAGGAAGAAATCTTCTATCCCTCGGTCAAAGGTCAGGTCGAAGATGACATGCTCGACGAGGCTTATGTCGAGCATGATGGCGCCAAGATGCTGATCGGCGAAATTCTGGCAGGCTCACCGGAAGATCAATTCTACGACGCCAAGGTCAAGGTGCTTTCGGAAGAGATCAAGCATCACGTAAAGGAAGAGGAACAACGCGACGGCATCTTTGCTCAGGCAAAGCAGGCCAGCGTCGACATGAAAGCTCTCGGCGAGCAACTGGCGGGCCGCAAGGCCGAGCTCATGAAAATGTACAAGCAGGACGGCGTTCCCACGCCAATGACCCGCTCCATGCGTGGCGTGCAATTGGAAATCGGCCAGCCCGTCGAGGCCTGACCCGATGAGCCCGGAGCTGATCATCAACATTGTCGGCGTTTCTGCCGGGCTGTGTTCGATGGTCAGCTTCGCGCCTCAGATCGGCAAGATCCTGAAGACAAGATCCGCCGAAGGCGTGTCCTTGAAGATGTTCTCCGTGACGGTCACGGCGTTCGTGTTGTGGACCGCCTATGGCTGGCTACTTCAGTCCTGGCCGATAGCGATATCGAACTTCGTGTGCCTGTGCATGGCTCTCGCCATCGTCGTCCTTCGCCTGAAGTATGGCGACAGCGTCAAATAGCTGATGCTGAATTGCGCGAAAAGCAGTCTAGCCAGGCAGCCGGCGATGAGCGGGACTTATGGCTGACCGTTGACGAACCTGGCTCTCGCGTCTTCATTCGTCGCCCATGCAAACAGGAAATCCTGCGGGGGCGGCTTTCCTTCGCCCTTCGCCTTCTCGATGCCAAAAGCGATGCCTGCAGTCAGCAGGTCATGGGCCGCCGTGCGCATCGCGACGTCAGCAGGGAGCGTTTCCATCGCCTTCCATTCGCAACCCAACGAACTTGCATAGGGCGAAAAGGCGTTGATGAGCGAACTTTGTTTCCACGCATCATCCAGCTGATTGCCGACGAAGGTGTACATCCTCTGGTAGGTGGAGGGTGAAATGCGCGACAGCTCAACAAACTGCTCAGTCGGCAGCCCGCCCACACACCACAGCTGATGCAGGTTCGGCGGTGTGGCGATCAGTTTCGCAATCATCACCGCATCATCTGACAGCTCAGGGACTGTGATGGCGCGATTACTGTCCGCCCCGAGACTCTGAATCGTCAGGGTGAATGCTTTTCCGTCCGCCATCTCCACGAGCAGATCGCGCTCAGTCGCGTTGACCCCGTCTGCCAATATTTGGGCAATGACTTCACGAACCCCGTCGCGCGTCAGTCCGCCAACGCGGATCTTCTGCTCGACTGTCGCTCCAAGCGCGCCCGTCGCAAAGGCTGCACCATCTGGCGCCTCCTGCGCCCAGGCTGGCGCCGCCGACATGGCGACCGCGATTGCTATCATGGCTGCCCGCATATCTGCTTCCCCGCAAGGTGGGGGCAACCTAGCGTGCTTCGCGCGCGGCACAACTTACATGCAGCAACTTAGCTACTTCTCGTACTTGAAGCTCACGCGCAGCTTCGTACGAAAGCTCTCTATCTTGCCGTCATCGCCAAGCGTGATGTCCTGCGCCACCACTTCCGCAACCCGGAGATCGCGCAAACTCGACGCTGCCGTGGCCAGCGCTTCACGCGCCGCCTCCTCCCAACTCTTGCTGCTTGTGCCGATGATGTCGGTAACGCGGTAGACACTCATGCAAGGCCTCCTGTTCGCATCTCCGCGAAAGAAGCGCCTGAAACGCCCGCGTGGCAATCATGCACTGCGGCAATCCGAGACCTGGGGCCGCTGCACCCTACTCCGCCGCCACCATCCGCGGCGGCGCGGCCGGCGCATCCCATTTCGCCAGAAGCGAAGCGAGCTTCTTCTCCGCCGCCTCGACCGAGCGCTCCTTCACATGGCCATAGCCACGGATCTCGTCCGGAATGTTCGCAATCTCGACCGCCAGCGCGTGATTGTCCGCCGTCAGTCCGGCCGCCAGCTTCTCCAGCCGCTCGAGATAGTCATCGCGCAGACGGCGCTCCATGCGGCGTTCTTCGGTCTTGCCGAAGACATCAAACGTTCCGCCGCGCAGGAACTTCATCTTCTTGAGCACCTTGAAGCCCATCATCATCCACGGACCGAACGACTTCTTGGTCAACTCGCCCTTGTGGTTCTTCTTCGAGATCATCGGCGGCGCGAGCAGGAAGGTCAGCTTCGTGCCCTTGCCGAACGTGTCCTCCAGCGCCTGCTTGTACTCCGGTCGCGCATAGAGCCGCGCAACTTCGTACTCGTCCTTGTAGGCCATCAGCTTGGCGAGATACGTCGCCGCCGCCGTCGCCAGCTTGTCACCGAGACCCAGATTGCTCTCTGCCGCCCGCACGCGCGCAATCCGCGCCTCGTACATGTCGGCATAGGCCGGGTTCTGGTAGTCCTTCAGCATCTCCGCGCGCCGCGCGATCAGCTCGTCCAGCTTCAGCGGCTCGATCTCCGGCCGCTTCGGCGCCGCCGCCTGGATCAGATCCGGCTTCACCGCCGCGATACGGCCGAGATCAAACGCCGCGGCGTTCTCCTTCACCTTCACCTTGTTGAGCCGGTTGGCTTCATAGATCGCCGTATCCGAAATCGGGATCAGCCCGTTCTGATAGGCCATGCCCAGCATGATCATGTTGGTATAGATCGCGTCGCCGAAGTGGTGCTCGGCCAGCGCTTCCGCATTCGTCGCCGCGAATGATTTCGACCGCGAACGGACGCGCGCCGACAGAAGGTCGGGATCGAACCGCACATTGCGGTTCTCGATGATCTCTTTCGTCGGCGTCACATCATGGTTCGCCACCACGCTCGTGCGCGCCTTGTCAAACATCACCAGTGCATCGCCGGATGAGGCAACCACCAGATCGCACGCGATGATCACATCCGCCGAAGCAGGAGGCGTCTTGCCCGCCTTGATATCATCCGGATCAAGCGCAAAGCGCACATGGGAGAGAACCGGCCCACCCTTCTGCGCCAGGCCCGTCATGTCCAGCGTCTGGGACGCCTTGCCATCGACGTGCGCGGCCATGGCGAGTACCGCCGCCACGGTCGTCACGCCCGTTCCACCAACGCCCGTGAACACCACGTTCCACGCCTCATGGCCCAGCTCCGGCAGCTTCGGCTGCGGAATGGCCGACACATCGAACTTCGGCGCACCGCGCTCAGCGTCCGATTTGCGATCGCCGCCCACCACGGTCACGAAGCTCGGACAGAAGCCCTCGATACACGAATAGTCCGTGTTGCAGGTCGACTGGTTGATCTGACGCTTGCGACCAAACTCGGTTTCCACCGGCTCAACCGAGAGGCAGTTCGATTTCACCGAACAGTCGCCGCAGCCTTCGCAAACAGACTGGTTGATGAACACGCGCTTGGTCGGCGCTTCCATCTTGCCGCGCTTGATGCGGCGGCGCTTCTCGGTCGCGCACACCTGGTCGTAGATCAGCACGGAAACGCCCGGCGTATCCCGCAGTTCGATCTGCACCTCTTCCAACTTCCTGCGGTCGAAGATGCGTGTGCCTTCCGGCAGGTCGCTCACGCTCGCATAGCGGGTTGTATCATCCGCCACGATCACGATGGTCTTGACGCCCTCGGCCTCAACCTGCCGCGCAATCTGCGGCACCGTCTGGCCGGATTCCACCTGCTGGCCGCCCGTCATGGCGACGGCATCGTTGTACAGGATCTTGTAGGTCGCGTTGACCTTGCCCGAGATGGCCGCGCGGATCGCCAGCGAGCCCGAGTGCGAATAGGTGCCATCGCCCAGGTTCACGAACACATGCTTCTCGTCCGTGAACGGCATCTGGCCGATCCACGGCGTGCCCTCGCCGCCCATCTGCGTGTGCATGTCCGTCCGCCGCTCCGGCGTGAACGTCGCCATGTAATGGCAGCCGATCCCCGCCAGCGCGCGCGAGCCTTCCGGCAGCGTGGTGGATGTGTTGTGCGGACAGCCCGAACAGAAGTGAGGCTTGCGCGTGTTGATCTGGTTCATGCCGGCGACGGCCTGTTTTGCGCCGTTCACCTTCGCGAAATATGCATCAGCTTGGCGCTTGTGCAGACCATCCGCCAGACGCCCCACCAGCGCCTGCGCGATATCCGCCGTCGACAGCGAAGCGATATCCGACAGCAGCTTGCCGCCATCGCGATCCAGCTTGCCCTCGACGATCGGCCGCTCGCCATCGGCCAGGTGGTAGAGAATGTCCTTCAGCTGCGGCTCGATGATCGCCCGCTTGTGTTCGATCACCAGCACGCGCTCGAAGCCGCGGCAGAACTCGCGGATCGCCGTCGGCTCCAGCGGCCACACCATGCCCACCTTGAAGATCGACACGCCCAGGTCCGCCGCCTGTTCCGGGCTCAAGCCCATAGCCCCCAGCGCTTCATAGACATCGCGCGAGGCCTGCCCCGCCACGATCACGCCCAGCTTCTTCTGCTTGCCCGTCAGCAGCGGACGGTCGAGCCTGTTGGCCCGCGCGAACGCCTGCGCCGCCGGTATCTTCAGCTGCCGCAGCCGCGCTTCCTTGCCCAGCGGCGTATCGCCCATGCGCAGGCCGAGCCCGCCCTCGGGAATGGCAAAGTCCGTCGGCCGCACCGTGTGATAGCGGTCCAGCCCCACTTCAACGACAGCCCCGCTATCCATCGTGTCCGCGAGGCAGATCATCGAGACCCACAGCCCGGAATACCGCGACATCTCCCAACCGATCATGCCCATGTCGAGCACTTCCTGGATGGTCGCGGGCGCCAGGACCGGCATCTCCGCGTCGATCATCGCGAACTCGGACTGCGAGGCCAGCGTCGACGACTTCGAGTTCGGATCATCGCCACACAGCGCCAGCACGCCGCCCTTGGGGTCCGTGCCCGCCATGTTCGCATGCTTGAACACGTCGCCCGTGCGATCGACGCCCGGCGCCTTGCCGTACCAGATGCCGAACACGCCATCGAACTTCGCGCCCGGGAAGATGTGCGTCTGCTGCGAGCCCCACACCGCCGTCGCGCCCAGATCCTCGTTCAGCCCTTCCCAGAGCTTCACGTCATGCGCGTCCATCAGCTTGCCGGCCGCCCGGATCTGCTGGTCGTACCCGCCCAGCGGCGAGCCGCGATAACCCGAAATGAACCCCGCCGTATTGAGGCCCAGTTTGCGGTCCAGCCTTTTCCGGTCGAGCGGCAGGCGCACGAGCGCCTGTATGCCCGTCATGAATGCGCGGCCCTGCTCAAGCAGGTACTTGTCATCGAGGGAAATTCCACCCGATACAGGGCTACCGTTCTTCAAGTCGTGCGCCTCCAGATACGTGGGATATGGCTACGGCAAATATATTGCTCAACATCGCAGGAAGTATTTGCCATTCGGTGCCTGATCTGGCATGACTACGGCAAGATTGATCTACAAACGCGACTAGGGACAGCAAAACATGGCCGCCGAGCTTGACGCCATCGACGCCAAAATCCTTGACCTGATTCAACGCGACGCCGCGCTTTCGGTCGCCGAGATCGCCGAAAAGGTCGGCCTGTCCTCCAGCCCCTGCTGGCGCCGCATCAAGCGGATGGAGGAACAGGGCATCATCGCCCGTCGCGTGACTTTGCTCAACTACGACAAGCTGGGCCTCAATTTCGAGGTCGTGGCCAACGTGAAGCTCCAGCTCCCCTCCCGCGAAAACCTCGAGAAGTTCGAGCAGGCCGTCCGCAAATGGCCTGAAGTGATCGAGTGCATGACGGTCACCGGCGCGGTGGATTATGTGATGCGCGTCGTCACCACGGACATGCACGCCTACGACAACTTCCTGCGCGACAAGATCCTGGCCCTCGGCCTGGTGTCGGACATCCAGTCCCGCATCATCGTCAACGTCGCCAAGCGCACGACCGCAGCCCCGCTCGGCCTCATCTCCCCCTACATCCCGACGCAGGACCGCTGAATCAGCGGCCCCGCGCCAGGAAGCCGGGTTTAATCCCAGATCGGCTTGCCGAGATTGACCTGCTCGGGGCTCGTCAGCACGCCCACCGCGCCGCCGACAATCGCGCCGCCCAGCACGCCCACGCCGCCGCCAACCGCGCCGACGCCAGCGCCGATCGCCGCGCCCGAAAGCCCGCGATCGCCCGTCGTCGTGCCGCAGGCGCCCAGCAGCATCAGGGCAGGCAGCATCAGGGCAGTAAGTCCGACCGCAATACGTTTCATGTGAAGTCCCTCCGTGGCCAGTCCACACATGGCTAGTCCACACGCGGCAACGCCAACCCTGCCGGCATCGTTCCAACACGTTTCCGGCATGAAGCTGAAGCAGCGCTTGTACCCGCTGGAAGCGGCTGCCCTGCAGACGCGTTCCCCGCGCAGGCGGGGATCCAGTTCTGGCGAAAAAGCGCGCGCAGCGCACACCACCTTGCCCACATTCCCCCGC
>JAVBYB010000116.1 GCA_030824255.1 bacterium | reverse complement strand
GCCGCGAATGAAGGAGAAACGGCGCGGCTGGGTTCCGGTGAGCATTGCGGCGATCGTCGCTTCGGCGGTGGTGGCGATCGTGTGGTCCGGCATGAACTCGCCGGACGGAGATGGCCCGGCTTCGCGCAACGCCTTTGAACGGGTGGCGTTCTTCGGGTTCAAGGCGACCGATGATGACGCCACGGCCAACTCAATGGCGGGATCGGCAACCGATGAGGGATTCCGTGTCCTGCGCGAACTGAAGCTCGACGTAGCCCCGCGGGATGACACGGCGGACGCCCAGGACGTTGTGCGGCTGGAACGCGCGAAGGAGCTGGATGCACGTTTCGCCCTGAGTGGAGTCGTGCGGCACAAGGGCGATCAGGTTGAAGCGACCATTCGCCTTGAAGACGTTCGGTCGCGCGCGGCCCTGTGGGAGCAAACCCTCTCAGCGCCAGCTTCTGCACCCCTGCCAGCTGCGCTGGGCGCGGCGGTGGCCGGCGCAAAGGTTGTGCGGTGCATGACCAGTAACGAATTCGCCGAGGCGGCCAAGGTAAGCACGGCGGACGTGCCGCTTCTAGCCGATGCGTGCGGCTGGACGGCTTACGCCCCCTTGCTGCAGACTCTGCGGGAACTGGCGAAGCGCATGCCGGATGATCCGATCGTGCAGAGCCGTATCGTCCTTGTGCTGATGCGGCAGTACGACGAAGCAACGCCGGCCACGCGGGCAACGCTGCTGGTGGATGCAAAATCCGCGGTTGCACAGGCGCAGGCGGAGGCGCCGGAAGGCTATGCTGTTGCGTCAGCGTTGGCTCAAGTCGCCATGACGGAGGGGCGGCCGCCTGCCGAGTGGATTGGCATGGCGGAGCTAGCCCTGCAGCGGACGCCGGACATCGACGAGAGTTACCATTACGGACGCCTCAACGTAGTCATGGCGCAGGCAATGGCAATGGTAGGGCGCCTCAAGGATGCCAACCGTTATGGCGCGGCCGCGTATGGGTCGTATCCTGTCGAAGAGTACAACGGCTATACCTACGCGCTGGTGAATACCGTGTCGGGCGAGCCGGTTATCGAGAGGCTTTTCGAGAAGTTGCTGGAGCGTGACCCAAACGATTGGGGGTGGGAGCTTGGTGTCGCCTCGGCGATCCTGATGAAGCGCAGCAATGTGAACGCGCTGATGGCGATGGCGCCGGTTACCGTGGGGGCTGACGGGGAGCAATGCTACCGGGACTTGCAAGCCGCAGTGGCTAAAGGTCCGGGCAATGTGCGGCGCGACGAGGTGAAGAAGATCGATGCGTGCCTGTTGGCATTCGACAGCTGGCATATGAATACGGTGGCGATGGCGGCGCTCGGCGATGTGGATAGGGCTGTTGAGCTGCTGAGCGAGCCTGACTTTGTTCGCCTTTCGAATGTCGACTATTGGCCAACGCTGTTCTGGCCGGCGGCGCGGCCCCTGCGCGCAGATCCGCGCTTCATGCCGCTGATGGAAAAGTACGGGCTGGTTGACTACTGGAAGACGACGAACACGCAGCCGGACGTGTGCGCGACGGCCGAGGAGCGGGGTATACCGCTATGCATCGCACTGCGTGAGGCGAAGTAGTGGCTGGCGAGATCTTCATCAGCTACAGGCGCGTCGACCAGGCGAAAGCGGCGTTGCTGCATCGCCTGCTGAAGGAACGTGGCGTCGACGCGTGGTACGATGCGCTGCTCGATGCCGGCGATGACTGGCGGGACAAGACGGCCCATGCGCTGGTGAGCGCGCCGATCTTCGTGCTGCTGTTCTCCAAGGCGGCGTCGGAGAGCAGCGACATCTCGAAGGAACTGGCCGCGGCGACCTTCCAGAAGAAGACGGTGATCCCGGTCAGGCTTGAGAACATCAATCCCGAAGGGGCATTTCTCTACGAGCTGGCGTCGCGCAACTGGGTGAACGCGTACGAGGACACTGAAGCGAAGCTGGCAGCGCTCGCCGATCGACTGGCCGAGCTGGTCAAAGGCGGGGCGAAGTCAGAGACTGCTGCAAGGAGCCTGGGCACAAACACAAATGCCATGCACGGGCCGACCAAACGGTTCGGGTGGTTCCAACCCTGGATGGCGTTCGCGGCGTTCGGGATGGTGATCGGGCTTGTGGCGGTGGTGGGCGGTCTGCTGCGCCAGCCGGATGGTGCCCCGCGACAGGACTCGTTCGAGCGGGTGGCGTTCTTCGGGTTTACTCCGGTGGGCGATGATCCGGCGGCGGTGAACGCCGCCAGCATGGCGACGGAAGAAACCTTCCGGATGCTGGAGTTGCTGCATGTTGAAACCGTGCCGCGCACCGAGACGATTGGCGCACAGGGCGGTTCCGAATTGCAGCGCGCCAGCGAACTGGGCGCGGGCTTTGCGCTCAATGGGGAGATCCGGCGTGAGGGCGGGTCGCTGAAGTCGGTTATCCGTCTGATGGACGTGTCGGCCCGGACCACGATTGCGCAGACGACCGGGGAGCGCAGCGCGGACAAGCCCGACCAGCTCGCCTACACCAGCGCAGCCATCGCAGCAAAGTTTCCGCGGTGCGTGCTGTCCTTCGCCGCAAGCGATACGGGCGGCGCGTTGGATGAGGAAACTGTCGCCCTTATGGGCAAGGCCTGCGCGACCGACATCAATGGAGCATCGACCAGCTTCCGCGAGCTGATGCAGCGGCGGCCCGACAATTCGGCTGTGCCGGCGCAACTGGCGGAGTCGCTGGTATGGAAAGTCACACAGCTGCCACAGGCGCAGCGCGCCGCAACGCTGGCGGAGGCTGAGGCTGCTCTGAAGCGCGCCGAAGAGATGGCCCCCAATGCGTACCACACTGCGATTGCTCGGCTATCGCTCGGCGTGGTGCGCCAGAAGCCGCCTGCCGAGTGGCTGCCGGTGCTTGAGGAGTCGCTCACACACGCGCCGTCTTCCGATCAGGTGGTGACCTATGCGCGAGCCAGCGCGTTAACCGGCCAGCAGCTTCTGGAGTTGGGCCGCATACAGGACGCAGCGCGCTACTTCTCGCTTGCTGTCATAAATGATCCGGCGATGTCGAACTGGGAGTACTATCAGGCCGTCGCGCGGGCAGCTTCCGGCCAGTATGGCGCCAAAGAGAGCCTGGACCGGCTGGTTGAGACGCGTGTAGGCGGCTATTCGTGGGAGGTCGCCATGGCCGCCGCGATCTTCCTCGATGCGACCGATCCAGAGATCGTCTTTGCAGCAACCCCGGCAGGCGCGAGGGAGGCCATACCCTGTTATCGCGAACTGATTGCGTCGCTTAAACTCACGAACCGGCTGGCGCGGCTGGCGGCGGCGAAGAAGGCTGACGTGTGCCTTACGTCCCTCGATAGCCCGCATGTGAACATCCAGGCGCAGTCGATGCTGGGCGATCTGGACCGGGCGTTCGCCATCGCCGATCGGCCAGACTTCACGGCCTTCATGTGGAATTACTGGTCGCCGTTGTTCCTGCCATCGACAAAGGCCATGCGCGCCGATCCGCGCTTCCTGCCAATGGTCGATAGGCTAGGTTTTGTGGACTACTGGGAGCAGACAAAGACAAAGCCGGACGTGTGCGAGACGCCGGACGAGCGCAAGATACAGTTGTGTCAGGCGCTGCAGGGGGATACCCGGAATTGACTTAGCCTTGGCAATGCGGAAGCTCTGCTGCAGGTTTGGTGGGGAAGATTCTTTCGAGGGGGTTTCAATTGATCAAGACCGTTATCGCCGTTTCAGCGGCGCTGAGCCTGTGCGCGTGTGCGACCATCACACGAGGGACAACACAGGCGTTTGAAGTGAAAACGACACCGAGCGGCGCAGCCGTTTCGACATCGACGGGTCTGAACTGTCCGTCCACGCCGTGCGTGTTCGGTAACGTGCCGCGCAATTCCAATTTCGACGTGACCATCACCAAGCCAGGCTACAAGACGCACACGGCCAAGGTGACGAACACGACGTCTGGCGCTGGCGGCATGGGCATGGCCGGCAACGTGATTTTCGGCGGCATCATCGGTGCTGCGGTGGACGGCACGAATGGCTCCATGCAGGACCTGACACCAAACCCGCTGGACGTGACGCTGGAAGCGCTTGACGGTTCAACACCAGCAGCCGCGCCGGCAACCGCCCCTGTGGCGGCGCTCGCAACATCTGGCGCCGGAAGCTGATTTACTCCGTGACCCCGGCCTTGTGCCGGGGTCACGCTCCGGCTTTGACGCCGGTTCAGCTGCAATCCCACAATCGAGAATGTCAGAGGTCCGTCTTCAAAGGGCTTCATCGAGCGCTTGTCTGTCGACAGGGCAAGGCAGGCCCTCTACCGTTTGGGCGCGACGTACGATCGTGATGTCTACGCTGCGGCGGGGGAATGAACGTGCAAAAACTGTCGTGCGCGGCTTTTGCGGTGGCTCTGGCTGGCTGCAATCCGGCCGCGGAAAACACGCCGGCTGAAGCGGCGACACAGGCAGGCTCACCGTTTCTGTTCGTGTGGTCAGCTGACAAGGACAAGACTGAAAGCGATTTCATGACAGTCGTTGATCTGCGCGACGGCTCGACAACCTATGGTGATGTCGTCGCAACGCTTCCGATCGGCGCCGCCGGAACGATGCCGCATCACGTGGAGTACGAATTTCCCGAGGACGGCATGCTGTTCGCGGATGGCTGGGTCGCCAGCCTGACGTCGCTGATTGACCTGCGCGATCCGTTGCAGCCGAAGCTGGCGGCGCAGTTGAGGGATTTGGGTGAGTTCGCGTTTCCGCACAGCTATGCACGGCTCGACAATGGCAACGTGCTTGTGACGCTGCAGGGCATGAACGGCAAGTACGGCGCGCCGGGTGGTCTGGCTGAACTGACGCCGGACGGGACAGTGGTGCGGACAGCATCCGCCAAGTCGTCTGCGACGGCGGATGACCTTGTCTGGCCGTACAGCCTTGTCGTCGTGCCGGGCAAGGATCGCGCGGTTGTGTCTCTGGCAGAGATGGGAATGCCGGGCAGGCCGTGGGTCCCGACGAAGCAAGTGCAAGTGTGGTCTGTGTCGAACCTCAAGCTGCTCGGCACGGCAGACCTGCCGCCTTCAGGGCAGGGCGAACATCATCTCGATCCTGCCGAGCCGCGCGTGCTGGGCGACGGCACGGTTTACGTTGGGACGTTCTCCTGTGGGGTCTATCGCATGGATGGTGTGATCGAAGGCGCCCCCACAGCCACGTTCGTGCATGCGTTCCCAGGAGGGACGGAGGCACACAACGCGTGCGCCGTGCCTGTTGTCGTCGGGAACTACTATGTGCAGACCGTCCCGGAGATAAACGGTCTGATCTCCATTGATGTGTCGGATCCGATGGCGCCGGTCGAAGCGTCGCGCATTGTGTTCGACGAGAAGTTTCACATGGCGCACTGGATTGCAGCGGACCGGAAGTCAGACCGGCTCGTGGTGACCGGCAATGATCAGTCCTGGGCTTTGTTGGTGAAGCTTGATCCGGCAACGGGTGCGATGAAAATCGACGAGTCTCTTCCGGATGGGATCAACTTCGACCGTGCAGATTGGCCCCACGGCCAGACGGGCCCGGCGGTCGTACACGGCGCGCTGTTCGGCGGCGACTGAGTCGCGCGCCAGGCGAGGAAGCGGCACGCAGATTGGCGGCTGAGGGCGACGGTCAGTGTCGATTCTCGATAAGGTCGTCGGATTCCGCGCTTATTCCTGTTGAATCCGGGCCGATTGCGCCAATCGCTAACAAGTCGTAAAGGGATGAAATTGTTCGGTATTTGACTCGGAAGGCCCTTAACATCCCGGATAGTCGGGGGTAGGTTTTCCAGACGCATCGGAGACGGCCCAGTGCCCGAGAACACACTGACGCGCGCAGATATCGTTGACCGCCTTGTTCAAAAGGTCGGGCTTACGAAGCAGGATTCCAGCAACTTCCTTGAGCGAGTGCTTGAGCTGGTCTGCTCTGAGCTCGAGAAGGACCAGGACGTGAAGTTTGCGCGCTTCGGCAATTTCGTGGTTCGCCGCAAGAAAGCCCGCGTCGGTCGGAATCCCAAGACCGGTGAAGAGGCTGCAATCTCCGCACGACGGGTGGTGTCGTTCAAACCTTCTCCGCTTCTGCGGCAGAGGGTCGAAGCAGCGATGACGACCCGGAGAGACTGATGACATCCACATCGCAGGCGAGACTCGATCAAGAGTCGGATTCTGTCTCGGAATGCGCCGAGGCCGCTTCAGAAGAGCTGTTCGAAAAGAGCGCCGCGGCCTTCCGCACGATTGGTGAGGCCGCTACCGAGCTTGGCCTTAAGACGCATGTGTTGCGTTTCTGGGAAACGAAGTTCGACAACCTGCGCCCGCTGAAGCGCACGGATGGTCGCCGCTATTACCGTACCGAAGACATGGAGCTGTTGCGGAAGCTTCAGAATCTGCTCCACGTTCAGGGACTGACAATTCGCGGCGCCGTGAAGGCGATGGGCGATGGACCGGGGGCGGTCCAGCAGGTAGGCGAAGATGGGGCTGAGGAAATGGCGCTTCCGGCGGAGACCGGCGCCTCCGTGCGCAACCTGCAGGACGCTGTCCGCGATGCCGTGGAGCGTGGTGACTTCCACGAAGCGACCGTGGAACACGGCGCCGATGCGCGCGAGCGGCTTGAAAGCCTGCTGGCGGACCTGACCAGGCTCAAGTCCCGGCTGGATGCCGTGCGAACAGCGGCCTGAGCTGGGCCCCTGCGTAAAAACGCCCTGAAACCTCAAGAAACGCACGGTTGCTAGCAGGGGGCGAGGCGCCTATAAGGGCGCTCCTGAATTGGCGGAGCGTGGCGCAGCCCGGTTAGCGCACTAGTCTGGGGGACTAGGGGTCGTGGGTTCGAATCCCGCCGCTCCGACCATTTCAGAAGCCGGTTCTAGTCCTTGATCTGGTTTCGGGCGGTTAGCTCAGCTGGCAGAGCGCCTGCTTTACACGCAGGATGTCGGCGGTTCGATCCCGTCACCGCCCACCACTTTCCTTGCTTCTGCACAGCGCCAACAAAAAGGCCGCCGCAACCATGGTGATTGCGCCGGCCCTGATGTCGCTCGCCTCACCGCATCTGCGCACCCGATCACTGCCGAAGTCTGGCAGGTGATCGGGACAACATGGATCCGGGGGCTAGTCTTCGCCCGTCATGGGGCGCGCCGCGGGGTTGCGTGGCTGCGGCCCCAGCTTCTTAACAACATACTTGGCGATCGCATCGATCTCCGCAGGCTGGAGCGCTGCAGCGAGTGACGGCATCTCTCCCTGGCCCTGCGCTATGACGCGGGCAATGTTGGCATAGTCAGTCCGGTTGGTGACCGGCGGCGCGCTGCCGCCCGTGATGCCGACGCCGTTGGGGCCGTGGCAGATCCCGCACATCTGGTCGAACTTCGTCTTGCCGAGCGCGAGTTCTTCCGGGCTCGCGGTAACAGCCTGAGCAGCAGTTCGCGTCGACGCCGGCGCAGCAGCGAGTGGTACGCCGCCAACCGGCGCTGCACCGCTCTCGCTGGCGCCATCAAGCGTGAGAGCGACGAGTTCGGCCGGCGCGCCACGTTTTGAAACGGCGACAACAACGTACTGACGACCATTATGCTCATAGGTCATCGGCGCGCCGGTGACGAGGGTGGGCATTTCTGCCTCCCAGACGACTTTGCCATCCCGTTTGTCATATGCCCGGAACATCGGACCGCCAGATCCGCCGCCGATATTCCCGGACTCGCCGAGAAAGAGCAGTTCCTTGGTGAGCAACGGGCTGGGCTTCACATCGAACTTGCCGAAGCTCTCGAAGTCGAGATCGAGGCCTTTCAGCGCTGGATGGTTCTTCACCGAGTCATCCGCATCGCCGATCGGAATGCGCCACAGATGCTTGCCGGTGCGCATGTCGGTCGCGATCACCTCGGAGTAGGGAGGCTTCATGATCGGCAAACCCTGCGGACCCGTGACGGGTGCGCCGCCGCCGCCGCCGTAATAATGCATGTTGGTGGTCTTGGGGTCGCCTTTGCGAAGGCCCGCGAACTGCGGCTTCAGCCTAACCGGCGTGTACATGATGTCGGTATCTGGATCGACAGAGGCGCCGTTCCAGTTCGGTCCGCCGCCTGTTCCCGGGAATAGCCACGTCCCTTTGTTGGTAGGCGTGATTTCGGTCGGCGGCGTATAGAGAACGCCCTTGGTGTACTGCGAAGCGATCTTCTTGCCTTCCTCCCGCAGTGCGGGTGTGAAGTCGATCAGATCGCTTTCGTCATACCCTAGCCGCAGCATTGGTTCAGGCAGAGTGGGGAAGGGTTGCGTCGGCGAAGCGCGCTCGCCGGGGATGTCGGACTTCGGAACCTGCCGGTCCTCGATCGGCCAGACCGGTACGCCGGTCTTGCGATCAAACACGAAGGTGAGGCCCTGCTTGGTGAGCACTGTCACCGCCTTGATGACTTTGCCGTCCTTGTGGATGTCATGCAGGATCGGGGCTGCGGGCATGTCGTAGTCCCAGATGCCGTGCTTGACGATCTGGTAGTGCCACACGCGTTTGCCGGTCTTGGCGTCGAGTGCGACAATAGCCTCGCCGAACAGCCCATCGCCAGGACGCTGGCCGCCGTAGAACTCGTTGGTCGGCGTCTCGTGCGGGATATAGACGAGCCCAAGCTCCGGATCGGCGCTCAGCATCGACCACGCGCCGGCGGCGCCCGTGTACAGGTTCGAGCCCTCCAGCCATGTCTCGGCGCCAACCTCGCCCGGCTGCGCAATGGGATTGAAGCGCCAGACTTCCTTGCCTGTGCGAACGTCGTATCCGCGGATGTAGCCCGGTGCGCTTTCCTTGTTGCGGCCGCCGCCGACTATGATCTGCGTAACCACGACGTCACCGACGACAAGCGCGGGCGACACCGAACTCACATCCGTCGCTTGTGTATTCTCGATTGCGCCGACGCGCAGATTGATCCAGCCATTCTTGCCAAAGCCTGTGGCGGGCTTGCCGGTTTTGGCGTCCACAGAGATTAGCCGCCCGTCCGAAGAATTATGAAACAGGCGCTTCTCGACGCCGTCGGTCCAGTAGGCGAGCGAGCGGGGGGCGAGGGAGGCGCCCCGGCCGCCGATGTCCACGGGCTGAGGTTCGAACGTCCAGAGGGTTTTGCCTGTGCCGGCTTCAATCGCCGCCATGCCGTGGTTAACCCACGGCATGTAGAGCACGCCGTCATCCAGCAGCGGGGTGGACTTGTAGTTCGAGGAGGACATGTCGCCGGAAGTGTCGGCGCTCCAGCGCCATGCGATCTTCAGGCGGTTCACGCTTTCGCGATTGATCTGGTTCAGGGGGGCGTAACGGGTCTGACCTGCATCGCCTCCCCAATAAACCCACTCCGTCGCGTCGTAGTTTGACGTCGCCGAAGAGACCGGGGAGCCCCCAGCGCCCGGCCCTCCGGGGACCGCACAGGCAAAGGCCAGGGCAAGCGCGATGGCTGACATGGCCACCCCTGCCGCAATCCTGCGGTTGATCATGGTTGCTCTCCTCCCGACGGCGCCAATGTTCGAAGCACGGCGCCAAGTGTTTTGCCGAAGGTTTAGCCACAAGCGGGGCTGGCGCAATCCGTCAGGCCCCGACTTCTCGCTCACAAGATGTAATGCGTTGATCACCCTGAGCGGAGGCCGTGAACATCGTCATCTGGGTGACCAATCCGGACTGTACGGTCCGGACAGAATGGCTGGGCAATGCATCGAACAATCGTAATTGCCGCCGCTTTGGCGCTGGCTGGCCTGTCGTCCGGCGTCTTGGCGGCTTCCGCGCAACTGGTGGAAACATTTGTGCGCGCCCCGGTCGTTGCCAGGCCGACGCCACTGACCAACACAGGACGCCCGGCTGATCTGGCATTCTACGCGGACCTCACTCAGGGCTACGATCAAGGCCAGCAGGTTCATTCCAACTGGGACATGAATACTGACTGGCTGGGTGTCGCATATCGCCGCTTCAATGTGCGGTATGACAGGCGGGGGATGAGCCTTTCAGCCTCGCGTGAGCGGACAGGCGTCTCCGATTACATCAGCTCCGAAATGCAGCGGGCCGGATTCTTCGGGTACGGCCGGTACGAGGTGGTGATGCAGGCGGCTCGCGCGACGGGGGTTGTGTCCAGCTTTTTCGTCTATTCGGGGCCAGACATGCGAGACCCGCATGATGAGATTGATTTCGAGCTGTTGGGGCGGGCGCCCCGGCAGGCGCACCTCAACTATTTTGCTGACGGAAAGAAGAACCCGTTGGATATCGATCTATGGTTCGATTCCACTGAAGGCCTGCATCTCTATGCGTTCGAGTGGCTGCCGGATTCCATCACGTGGTATGCTGACGGCGTAGAGATCAGACGCGTAACGCGGGATGCCAGCCCATGGCCGCTGCCGACCACGACAGGCAGGGTAATGGCAAGCGTCTGGGCGGCAAACCGTCAGACGTTACAGTGGGTTGGAGAGCCGGTTTTCGAGAAGACCACGGCGCTCTATGCTTGCATGTCGCATGTGCCGGTGGGGGAGACAGGTCGCCAGTGCAGCGACACCTTCAAGCCGCCGGGCCGTTTTTGACCGTGCTGCGCTCACGCAGGCGAGCAAGCGCAACGCCCGCAAAGCTGCGGAGTGTGTAGGCCGAGCCTGTGATGTCTGACGCCAGGAGTTTTGCGAAGGCGCCGAGACGGCGAGTCTTCAGGGCGTGCGTCGCAGCGACCATGTGATCAACATTGCGAAGGGCGCGGGCCCGTCTTTCGACACGCGTGCGCTGCGCCGGCGATAGCGAATGCGCTAATGCGAAAGCGCGTTCAGCGGCAAGCCATGCCTTCGTCTGGTCGGGCTTCAAGCGATGCGACGTGGAGCCAGCCGAACGGGTGTAGCGATATCCAGTTTCGGGCGTGTAGGTCATCCGGGCGCCGGCGGCGAGCAGATTGGCGACAAGGTAGTAGTCTTCGCTGTTGCGGAGCGACGTATCATAGGGTGCCGCAAGGCGATCCAGCGTCGTGCGCCGGATCAGCGGCTTGAGGTAGCCGAGGCAATCTCCGGGCTTGAGCGGTTCGTTGAAGTCGATCCACGTTTCAAGGGTGATATCGCAGGCGACGGAGAACGCCGCAGACTTCAGGAACGGGCCGAGCGGTTCGCCTGTCTCGGAGACTTCCAGCATATTGTCGACGACAATATCGGCGCCTGTCTGGTCGGCGACCGTGACCAGGCGGGCGAGACGGTCGGCGGCAATTGTGTCGTCAGCGTCGAGTACGGCGACGAAGCGTCCGGTGGAAAGCGCGATAGCGCGGTTGCGAGCGGCGGAAGGACCGGAATTTGCCACGAGACGATCCAGGATTATCCGCGGATCGGATGCCGCCAAGCCCTGTAGAATTAGCCATGTATCATCGGGCGACGCATCATCCACGACAACAATTTCAATCGCGACATCTGCGGACGCCAGGGCGGATCGCACGGCGTTTTCGATGAATCCTGCGGCTTTCCAGGCCGCGACAATGACGCTGACGTCCGGCTTAGAAATCACCGGACTTGCTCCCGCTTACGCCGTTCCATGCGAGCCGCACCCATGTAGAGCAGCGTCGAGGTTGCAGAGAATTCCAGCGCCAGATCGATCTCGCTTGTAGAGCGGACGATGACCATCGCGCCCAGGATCAGGAAAGCTGCATTGATCGTGGTCTGGTTACGAAACCAGTTCATGCCCGCACGCCACAAGGCCCATGCCGCGATGAAGACCGTCGCCCAATAGCCGGGATAGCCGAAGGCGACGCCGTTCTCGAGATAGGAATTGTGGAAAGAGAACTTCACGTACTCTTCGTAGTCGAAATACCGCAGGATCGAGTTGGCTAGACCATACTCGGAGCGCCAGAATCCATCGGCGCCGACGCCGGTGAGGGGGTGCTCCGCCATGACGCGTTCTGCGGTCTCCCATAGCCACGTCCGGCCAGTGAGTGTTGAATCCTTGCCAAGCGCATTGAGCGTTGAGTTGACGACGTCAAACTGTCC
>JAVBYB010000539.1 GCA_030824255.1 bacterium | reverse complement strand
GGACTGTCGTGCGGCGCGGAGACGAGCGCAAAATCAACTGCGCCATTGCGGTTCGAGCGAATCCAGAAGCGGTTGTCGAAGTCGACGACGGAATAGTCTACGCCCGGCTCGCGTTCGGCGATCAATGTCAGTTCGTGGCTGTCGCTGTCCGCGCGCAGGAAGCGCCACTCTGTTGTTGTGTGGTCATTCGCCGTGACGAAGATGAACTTCCGCGACTGGCTTTTCGAGACGCCGACGAAGAAGCCCGGATCGCTCTCGCGATAGACCAGCTCGTCCGTGCCGAGGCCGAGGCGGCGGCAGAACACGGCCACGGGACGGGCGTTCTCGTCGCGCGCCACCCAGAAGATGGATTGCGAGTCTTCGCCCCAGACGAATTCGCCGTAGGTGTCTGTGACGGTTTCGACGTCAGCGCCGGTAGCGCAGTCACGCACGTGGAGCGTGTAGAACTCCGAGCCCTTGTCATCGACCGCGAACGCCACGAGGCGATGGTCAGGCGAATGAGACACTTTGCGGATGTCGAAATAATCCGTGCCCTTGGCCAGAGCCTCGCCATCGATCAGCAACTGTTCTTGGGCTGGATCCGGATTGTGGGCGTGCTCGCTCGGGCGGCGGGCGAAGAGCGGATACTCGCCGCCGAGGCGGAAGCGGCGATAGTACGCCCATGGGCCATCGATAGCCGGAACTGAACTGTCGTTCTCCTTGATGCGGCCCCGCATCTCCTCGAACAGCTGGTCCTGCAGGGCGGCGGTAGGCGTTTCGAGGCCGGCGTTCGTGTAAGCGTTCTCGGCGTCGAGGTGGGCGCGGATATCATTACGCAGGCGCGAGGTGTCGCGCATGACTTCGCGCCAGTTGTCGTCCTTCAACCAGGCATAGGGGTCGCGGCGCGCGCGGCCGAGTTGTTCAATCAGGGCCTGATTGTCGCGGCGGGCACTGGGGGGCGTCAACGCGTGTTGCGCCGGCGAGCCAGAGGGGCCGCTGGGGCCGGCGCCGGATCGGGCCGGCCTGGTGGACGTCTTGCGCGGCATGGGAAGACCATTGTGGCTAGTAGCTGGAACTTATGTCGTTCACGTGCTGATTCGCCCCAACCCCTCTGATTCAATAGCATGTGGGCATCAGCGGTTGTCCCCGCCTCGTGCACAGGAAAAGCTGCGTAGTGCTGGGGATTGTCAGATTGCCGCGGTTTTCAGGCGGCGGTCTTGCCACAACGCCAGAGCCGTCAGCCCGCCCGCCAGCATCAAAAGGTAGAAGCTGCGGCCCGTGAGCAGGATTTCGAGCCCGTCGATGCCGAACCAGTCATCCCAGGTGGCGTAGAAGAACGAAAACTGACGTGGGCTGAACAGCACCAGGCTGGGCAAGGCCCAGGCGATCATGGCTGCGACCCACAACCTGCTGGTCGCGGCACCGGCCTGCAGGCGGCGGGCGCCGACGATCAGGACGGAGGCGAGGCCCGCAAGCGTTATGATCATGTGGTCGCCCTCGGTCAGCGGGCTGCACGCCATGAACAGGGCGACGATCATGCTGCATTCGAGCAGGAGTACAGCGCGATCCTGTCGCGCCGGGCTTTCCATGCGCCGGCCAGCGAACAGGCCAAGTACGCCAAGTGCTGCAGCGACGATCGCCGCTGCGCCGACAGCGACGGGCACGAGCGCCGGATTGTTGATGAGCGGCGCGCCATGCTCGGTGGGCGTGAACAGGCGTAGCGCCATGCCGAAGATCGACTGGTTGTCAGGCTTCGCAGCGAACGGGGCGGATGTGAAATGCTGCGTCGACTCCCGCCAGCCGGAGAAGGCGTCGAATGCGCCCGCGCCGAACGGTGCAAAGGAGAGGAAGAACACGGCTGCGCCGGCGCCAAGCGTCCACGCGGCCATGCGCCAGTCCTTGCGCAGCAGGAAGAAGATGGCGACCGCGCCCATGAACGGCTTCAGCGACATCATCACCGCGAACAAGATCGCCGCCGTGATGATGCGGTTTTTCGAGCGCAGGTAGATACCGCCGGCAAGAGCGAGCAGGATGAAGATGTTGACCTGGCCGTGAAGGAGGTCGGCGCGGAAAACGTGACCGAGCAGCGCTGCGCCCAGGATCAGCACGATCACCTGCCAGGACAGTTTAACGCCGAAACTGCGCGCGAGCAGGACAATCGATGCGGCTAGCGCCGCGCCGCAAAGCGCCGGCCAGAGCCAGAGGATCAGCGTGGGGCCGACGACGAATTTCAACGCGGCGAGAATGATCGCCAACAATGGCGGATAGCCGTAGCGATCGAAGCCGTGGTTCACGTCTTCCGCATAGGGACTGCCGGGCAGCGCATCGGCGGCGCGCAGGTAAAGCGAAAGGTCCGTGTCTTCGGGGTAGGCGGGCAGCTCGATGAAATCGCCAGCCAGCGCATAGGCGCCGACAGCCGCCAGCAGGACGCCCACAATTACGCAGCCCGCAAGAAACGCGGATCGCGCTCGCGACGAGGGCTCACTGATGAGGCCCACCCACTCCCGAACCGGCAGCATCCATACCCCCCGCAGGTCTGCATCCAATGGAGCAGTCCTCAGCCTCTATCGCAAGCAAGGGGTATACCAGCAGGCGTCGGTTAACGACGCAGATCAGCCATAGATGATGCTGATTGCCTCGGCGACGCAGGCCGGGCGATCCTTGCCGTCAATCTCGATGGTGTTTTCCATGATCATCTGCTTGCCGCCGGCCCGCTCTTCGATCTTGAGCAGTTTCTGGCGCAGGCGGACCCTAGAGCCGACCGGCACCATGTTGGTGAAGCGCACCTTGTTGCAGCCGAAATTGATGCCGCGGGTGACGCCTTCGACGCGCATTATCTGGGCGGCGAGCATGGGGAGAAGGGAGAGGGTGAGGTAGCCATGGGCGATGGGGGCGCCCAGTTCGCGGGTGGCCCGTTCCACGTCGACGTGAATCCACTGGTGGTCGCCCGTCGCCTCGGCAAACTTGTTCACCTGCGACTGGGTGATCTGGTGCCAGGGCGAAACGCCCACTTCCGTTCCGACGAGGGATTCGAGGTCGCCATAGTTCACCAGACGCATTTTCAGTAACTCCCAGGCCGTTGTGCCGGGGACATTATTCTCAGGAATTTCAGGCGCAAGCCGTGTCCGGACACTCATTTTCTCGCGTCCGGACGGGTTTTGCGGAAGGTTGCGCATCGAGGCGCCACGATCCTGCCATGACCGGACGGAATCTGTCGCCCGTCCCAGCGGCTATTCGCTGGGCTCGTGGTGCGGCCGACTTCATGAGAAGGTAGGCCGCGCGCCGGAGGGATGTGAATCCATGACCAGAGACGGAAACCCTGAGCCCAAGCGACCCCGCCTCAAGAAGTCGGAGACACTTGAAGTCAGGATCCCCTACGAAACCAAGCAGGCGTTCCTGGCCGCCTGCCGGGAAGACGGGACCACGGCGAGCGAGATCGTTCGCGAGCAGGTCCAGTCCTATCTCGACGCGCGTGTGCGGCCGTCCAACGAGGAAAGAAGGACGATCGTCATGCAACTCCACCCGACTGTTCGCCGCTACGGACCGCGTGTCGCGGCCGGCGGCATAGCTGCCATGGGTCTTACGGCGCTCGCCGTTCTGCCCAGTGCCGCCGACCCGGACTTCAAAGCCCAGTTCTCCCGTCTCGACGCCAATGGCGACGGGCAGGTGTCAGAGGACGAATTCCTCACCTCGCGCCAGCCGGCCAACGGCGACAAGGCAGAGAAGAATGTCGTCATCGAAACGCACGCCACCGTTGTTTCCAGTGATGGATCAAAGCCGGACGTGACGGTTTCGACGACCGCCGAGGTGAAGCAGGAGGCTTATACGTTCTGGCTGCCGGAAGAGCTGAGCGGTCCGAAGGAAGCCCCCGGCGACCAGCAGCGGGAATACAAGTTCGTCAGCCGCAAGGAGGTCCGCTCTGGTGAAGACGGCGCGCCGCCCGTCGACGCAAAGGTGCACACCTATTCGTTCTCGGTTGATGACCTGCGCAAGGAAGAGTTTGCCTCGATCGACGCCAACAAGGATGGCAAGGTAAGCCTCGATGAGTATGGCACGCGCCAGACCGCAATGCTGACCCGCGGCTTCGAAATCCTCGATGCCAATGGCGACAAGACGCTGAGCCGCGACGAGTACGGCAAGATCGTTGCCCCGCGGATGGTCAAGATGAACTGGCAGGGCGGTCCGGACATGCCGGAACCCCCGACGATCGAAATCCCCGGCATGACGCCGGCCTCGCCCGAGGCCATCAAGGCTGCGTTCGTCCGTCTGGATACCGATAAGGACGACAAGCTGTCCTTTCAGGAATACCTGCCCAAGACCTGATCGGCCCGATCCAGGCACGATCCGCAGGCGCTCCGGCTGATGGCCGGGGCGCCTGTCACATTTGGCTTCCTGCGCAATCTGCGCCATCTTGGCGAGATAGTGGGCGAGGGAGTTACCGGATGCGTGAAGCCCGGACACTGGCGAGCTGGGTTATCGGACTGTTTGTGGCAGTCCTGCTGATCTGGGTGGCGGCGGACACGCTCGCGCCTCAGCCGCCTATGCAGAACCATCTGTTCGAGGTTTTCCGCGAGACGTCTGACATTGCCTGGTTCGAGCCGGCGGGCCGGTTTGCGATCGGCATCGTCATGGTGCTGGCGGCCCTGTTGATCGTCGTCCCGGTGACACGCCGGGCGGGAGCTATCCTTGGCGCGCTTGTCGCGGCGGGGCTTGCGGCGCTGGTCATCCAGCTGATGACGCTCGGGATCAAGGTGCCGGTAGACCAGATCGGGGACGCCGGCGCGGTGACCACCGTTGAAACCGATCCGTCCGCCCTGTTTTACCTGCTGGTCGGCCTCCTGGCGGCCTCGGTGGTGCTCATCTTCGTCCACCCCGGAAAAAATCCTCGATAAATCAGCGGCCTGCCGTACAGGCTCGCTCCTGAAACGCTCCGCCAGGTTGAAGTTGCATTAACCGCAGGCGTCCATGCTCCATATGGCAGCTTGTAGGGGTCCATGACTGACGTTCCGTCTCATACCGAGGCGCCTGCGGGCGTTGTTCCGGCGACGCCAGAGGGCTTCGTGCGCCGCTCGCTTCTGCGGCGGCTGATGGACGTCGTCGCCCTGCCATCCTCGCGCGGCAACATCCAGGACCGCGCCATCGCCGGCGACCTGCTGCTCGAAATTCTGCTGGAGTCGGACGTGTCCGCGCGCGAATTGTGCGCACGCCGTCTGCAGGAAATGTCCCAGGCGCCCAAGCGCCTGCTGCGCTTCCTGGCGCTCGATGCGCCGCACGTGGCGCAACTGCTGCTCGCGGAGAACAAGGCGTTCGACGACGCCGACCTCTGCCACATCATCGAGCGCGGGCAGACGCCGCACCGTGTCTCCGTCGCGCAACGCCGCGATATCGGACCGGCGGTTGCGTCCGCTATTGCGGAAAGCGGCGACGTGCTGGCGATGAAAGCGCTGCTCGAGAACAGCCAGTCCAAACTCTCCGACAGGTCGGTTGAACTGATGGTGGCGGCTTCGCGCGATGCGCCCGCGCTGCCGCCGCTGCTGATCAACCGCGAGGAGGTTCGCCCCGCGCATGCGCTGGTGATGTTCTGGTGGTCGGGGCCCGACGAGCGCCGGCAAATCCTGTTGCGTTTCTCGGCTGAGCGCACGCTGCTGATCGACATGTGTGGCGACATCTTCCGCTACGCATCCGAAGAGCTGGATCCTGTCGTACGCAAGGCGCTGCAGGTGATTGAACGTCGCCAGCGTGATCGTACCGCCATCGACCGCTCGCCGCATGATGGCCTCGAAGCGGCTGTCGACGCCGCGGCGATCGCAGGCATGACTCCGGATGCGCTTGCGGACATAGCCGCGCTGTCTGGCATCAAGGCGTCGACCGCCAATCGCATCTTCCAGGATCTGAGCGGCGAGGGCATCGCTGTGTTGTGCAAGGCGACCGGCCTCAAGCGCCCGTACGTGCGCGCATTCTGGCAGGCGCTGCGTCGCACGGAAGAGGATGCCGACTTCCGCCGCGTGGCGGAAGTCTACGAGACAATCGCTGTGGCGAAGGCGCAGACCGTGCTCCGCTACTGGAACTGGTCGCTGAGCTCGGCCTTCACGCCAGACATCGCGGATGAGGCGCCTGTCGAGGAGGCTGCCGGTTTTGCGGGCGACCTGCGCCGGATCGATGCCGCTGCCTCACGCGGTGTTTTCGGCCGCTAGGGCGCCGTGGCGAAAATCGACCTTTCCCGGTCCGGTTTTGCTGGAGTTCTGCGCCGGAGTCGTCCATCTGAACCTAGGCATCAGCAGAGGAGGCCGCGCTCATGACCTACCTGCTCGGACTCGTAATGGCTCTTACGGTCGCGTGGTTCGCGCTCTCGGGACAGACCGCGCCGCAATTCCTGGTGCTCGCCGCCGTCTCCGTGCTTTTGTCTGTATGGATCGCGGCGCGATTCAAGATCATCGACCGCGATAGTTCGCCCTATCACCGTGCGCCACAGCTCACGCTGTACACTGGCTGGCTGCTGGTGGAGATCGTGAAGTCCAATGTTGCCGTGATTGCGCGCGTATGGGGGCCCCGCCATGACATCGATCCCGCGATGGTGAGCCTGCGCACAAACGCAACAACGGATCTCGGCAAGGCGCTGTTCGCCAATTCCATCACGCTGACGCCTGGAACTGTGACCGTCGATGTCGAGGGCGATCGCCTGAAAGTTCATGCGCTGATGCGCGAGAAGGCCAGCCCCGCCAGCTTTGAAGCAATGGATCGCCGCGCTGCAGGCGCTGCAGATGCCCGGAAGCGGGAGCGCTGATTCATGCTGCTTGCCGCGGGAACGGCTGGGCTGCTGGTTGCCATGGTGCTGATGATCGCGCGCGCGGTCATGGGGCCATCCCAGTATGATCGTATCCTCGCCGCCAATTCGTTCGGCACGAAGACGGTGCTGTTGCTTGCCGTCATTGGCTACCTGTTTGGGCGGCCGCACTTCCTTGATGTGGCGCTGGTCTATGCGCTGATCAATTTCGTCGTGACGATCGCGCTGATGAAGTTCTTCCGTTACCGCTCGCTGGCGCAGCCGCTGACCGCCAGTGCGGGGGAGCGCGCGCCGCATGACTGAAGCGCTTCACTGGATTGGCGGCGGGCTGGTTGTGATCGGTTCGCTGCTGACATTGTTCGGGGCGGTCGGCGTCCTGCGATTTCCCGATGTCTACACGCGCATCCATGCCGCGAGCCTGACCGATACGGGCGGCGCCACGCTGGCTTTGCTGGGGCTGGGGCTGATCTCTGGCTTGACGCCTGAGACGCTGAAGCTGGCATTCATCTGGGCGTTTGTCATGCTGACCACGCCGGCGGCGGCGAATGCGCTCGCCAACGCCGCCTACGGCTCGGGTCACAAGCCGCGCATCGGTGCATTCCAGATCATCCCTAGCGATGCGCCGCGCGAAACTGATCCCGAAGACGCCGACAGGAGCTCGTCGCAATGACGGGGTTCGCGGTCGAGATGAGTGCGGCGCTGAATGTTGTCCTGCTGCTGATGCTGGTGGCAATTGGCCTTGCTGTTGCGCACACGCGTAACCTGCTGACCGCCATTCTGCTGATGAGCGTTTATTCGCTTGTGAGCGCCGCCTGGTTGATGGTGATGGATGCGGCCGATGTCGCGTTCACCGAAGCAGTCGTTGGAGCGGGGGCGTCGACAATCATCCTGCTGGGCGCAATCCTGCTGACGCGGGGCGCGACGGCGCGTGTCGACTGGCGCGCGATGGTTGCGCCGGCGCTGCTGGCGGTCATCACGGGCGGGCTGCTGATCTATGCTTCGCTTGGCCTGCCGGAGTTTGGTGATCCGTCATCACCGGCCAATGCCTATGTCGGGCGAATGTATCTGGAGCGAACTGGCGAAGAGGTTGGTCCGCACAATGTGGTCACGGCTGTGCTCGCAAGCTATCGCGGCTTCGATACGCTGGGCGAGACGGTGGTGATATTCGCGGCCGGGCTTGGCGTTGCGCTGATGCTGGGCTTCGGGCCGCGCGCGACGCTCGCGCCCGCGCCGGAAAAGATGGGCGACCACCACGTCGTGTTGCGCGTAGCCGCGAAGATGCTCATTCCCCTGATCACCCTTTATGCATTCTACGTGCAGTTCCATGGCGACCTCGGGGCTGGCGGCGCATTTCAGGCGGGCGTGATCCTGGCGGTTGCCGTGATCCTCTATGGCCTGGTTTTCGGGCTGCGCGAGACGATCGCGGCTGTGCCCGTGAAAGCGGCGCGTTCGGTCGCGGCGCTCGGCGTGATGCTCTATGCCGGAATAGGCGTCATTTGCATGGTCAATGGCGGCGCTTTTCTCGATTATGACTATCTGTTTTCACCACAGGTCGAGGCGATGATCCCGGCCAACCTGCTTGGTGATCCTCATGAAGAGCATCATTGGGGCCAGCATTTTGGCATCCTGTTCGTCGAGCTTGGCGTGCTGCTGACGGTCTCGTCCACCATCGTGACGATCTTCTACGGTTTCGCCGGCCGCTCCATCGATGCCGAAGAGGCGAAGCGATGAGCGAGTTCCTGACGCACTTCAACTACATCGCCGTCGTCATCATCATGATGACGGGGCTTTTCATCGTGTTCTCCAGCGGCAATCTCATCAAACGGATGATCGGGCTGGCGCTGTTCCAGTCGTCGGCGGCGCTGTTCTACATCAGCCTTGCCAAGGTCACCGGCGGCACGGCGCCAATCACGCTGGAAGCTGCCAGCGAGGCGGGCAGGGCGCTGGCGGCCGAGCAGGTCCCCGGCTATGTGGCGCAGCACGGCATTGACGGCGTGGTCTATTCGAACCCGTTGCCTCACGTCCTCATCCTCACTGCGATCGTGGTGGGCGTCGCGACGCTGGCGGTCGGCCTGGCCATCGCCGTGCGCGTGCGCGAAGCCTACGGTACGGTCGAGGCGGATGAGATCAACGCCGTGTCGCGCATCGACGCCGCCGGGCTGCAGGCGGAGCACGCGCCGTGACCCCGTTTGACGCGCTCTACGCTGCTCCAGCCGCGCTGACGGCGCATGCACCTGTTATCGTGATCGCGGCGCCGCTTGTCGGCGCGTGTGCGGCGGCGCTCAGCCCCGGTGCGCGCAGCAGCTGGGTCATATCGGTTCTCACCACGGCGTTCTCGCTCTGGATGGCGATTGCTCTGGCGGGCGAAGTCGCGCGCGAGGGCGTGATAGATTATGCGCTGGGCGGTTTCCCGTCGCCCATGGGAATCGCGCTGAAGGTCGATGCCATTGCCGTCACAATGGCGCTGCTGATCTCGGCGATGGGCCTGATGGGGGCGATCTATTCAGGTCATGCGCTGCTGTCGGAAGTCAGGGCGGAGAAGCACACGCTGTTCCAGGCCGGGTACCTCCTGTGCGTCTCAGGCTATCTCGGCCTCGTGTTGACGGGCGATGCGTTCAACGCTTTCGTCTTCCTGGAAATCTCGTCGATCGGAACCTATGCGCTGGTCGCGGCGGGCGAGCGGCGCGATCGCCGCGCGCTGCCTGCGGCGTTCAACTATCTCATTATGGGCACCGTCGGCGCGACGCTCTACGTGATCGGCGTCGGCTTTCTCTACGGCGCGACGGGTACGCTCAACATGGCGGACATGGGCGTACGGCTCGTGACGCTGGGCGACAATCCGGCAGTGCAGGCGGGTTTCGCATTCATCGTGGCCGGGCTCGGCGCCAAGGCGGCAATGTTCCCGCTGCATGGCTGGTTGCCAGGAGCGTATGCGGGCGCGCCAACACTTGTTTCGGTCTTTCTGGCAGCGACAGCGACCAAGGCCGCCATCTACCTGCTGATGCGGTTCACGTTTGATGTCTTTCCGCTGGACGCTGATTTCGGCCGGCTTTTCCTGCATGGCATCCTTGCACCCTTGGCGGCCGCTGCAGCGATCGTCTGTTCGGTGCAGGCGATCTTCGCGCGGGAAGTGCGGCGGATGCTGGCTTTCTCCTCCATCGCACAAGTGGGATTCATCCTGCTCGGCTTTTCGCTTGCCACGCAGGCGGGCGTATCGGCGGGCGTATTCTACATGGTGGCGCACGCGCTTATGAAGGCGGCGGCGTTCATGGCGCTCGGCGCGTTCGCGATCAGCCTGAAAGCGCGTCTGCTGAGCGACTTCGCCGGCATCGGAAGAGAGGCGCCATGGTCCACCGTCGCATTTGCTGTCGCCGCAGCAAGCCTTGCGGGCGTGCCGTTGACCATGGGGTTCCTCGGCAAGTGGAGCCTCATCGAAGCGGCGCTGCAGGCGCGTCAGGCATGGATGGTCGTGGTGTTCGCGATCGGATCGCTGCTGACGCTGGTCTATGTCGGCCGCATTGTGGAGACGATGTTTTTCCGCGCCCCAACGCCCGGCGCGCCGCGTGCGAAGGAGGCGCCGGTGGGCGTGCTGGCGCCGCTATGGGTGCTGGCGGGCCTCTCGGTCTGGTTTGGCGTTGACGCAACCCTTCCCGCATCGCTGGCCGACGCGGGCGCAGCTGCGCTTCTCGGAGCTGCGCCATGAACGGGGCGGACTTTCTGATCGTCGCCGCGCTGCTTCTGCCGCTGTTCACCGCAGCAGTAACCTATGCTGTTGGGCGTATGCCCGACGTGCGCGAGACACTCACGCTGGTCTCCTGCATCGCGCTGTCGATCATCACGATTTCGATGTTCGTGCGCGTCGGGTCCGGCGCGCCATTGGCGTTGACAGTCGCGCAACCCATGCCGGGCCTCGACATCGCATTCCGCCTGGAACCGCTGGGTGCGTTGTTCGCGGTGATGGCGAGCGTGCTGTGGGGCGTCAATTCGCTTTTCTCCATCGGCTACATGCGCGGACGGCGTGAAGCTAACCAGACGCGTTTTTATGTCTGCTTTGCGCTCGCCATGTTCGGCGTGATGGGCATCGCGATGGCCGCGAACCTTTTCACCCTGTTCATCTTCTACGAAGTTCTGACATTCTCCACCTATCCGCTCGTGACGCATGCAGGCACGCCGGCGGCGCAGCGCGGCGGACGCATCTATCTGATCACGCTGGTCGGCGCTTCTGTCGTGCTTTTCCTGCCGGGCATCATCGGTGTCGCGGCCTACGCAGGATCGACAACCTTTACGGCCGGCGGATTGCTGGCGGGCAGGGTGGATGATGTCGTCGGCAGCGTTCTGTTGCTGCTGCTCGTGTTCGGCGTCGCCAAGGCTGCGCTGATCCCGCTGCACGCATGGCTGCCCGCCGCGATGGTTGCGCCGGCGCCAGTCTCGGCGTTGCTGCATGCCGTGGCTGTTGTGAAGGCTGGCGTGTTCACGCTGCTGAAGATCTCGACCTACATATTCGGGCCGGAGCTGATCTCCACGCTTCCGTCCGCGACATGGATTCTCTGGATCGCAGCGGCGACTATTGTGATCGCCTCGCTGGTCGCCATGACCAAGGATGATCTCAAGGCGCGCCTTGCCTGGTCAACCGTCGGGCAGCTTGCCTACATCAGTTCTGCCGCCATGCTGCCATGGGCCGGCGGCCTGATGGCGGGCGGATTGCACATGGTGTTCCACGCCGTCGCCAAGATCACGCTCTTCATGTGCGCAGGCGCGATCTATGTTGCTACGGGCGCGAGCCGCGTCTCGCAGATGGGCGGCCTCGGAAAGCGCATGCCTGTGGTGTTCGTTGCCTTTCTTGTGGCGAGCCTTGCGATTGTCGGCCTGCCGCCGATGGCGGGGATGTGGTCGAAATTCCTGCTGGTGACAGCGGCCTTCGGATCGAACGAGTGGATCACGGCGGCGGCGCTGATCGTGTCTTCGCTGCTCAGCCTCGTCTATCTCACGCCGATCGCCTTCCGCGCACTGTTCCCGCCGGTTGGCGCAGAGGCACCGCGCGAATTTGTGCGCCCCGGCGGGGCTCCGGGCGTCTCGGTTGCGGCCATCGTCATCACGGCGGCTGGCTGCATCGTCCTGTTCGGTCTTGCCGACGCCATCGCAAACTACCTCGCGCCGGTGCGCACCGAAACCTTCGTG
>JAVBYB010000253.1 GCA_030824255.1 bacterium | reverse complement strand
GATGCAGGGAGGTCGGCTCGGTGAGGCCGGCTTCCTGCGATTCCTGCCACGTCGTGTTGGCGCGTTTCTCGTTCTTCTTGCGCGTCGTGGCGAAGATGATCAGGCCGATGACGAACGGCACGACATAGACGAGGGACGCGAGCAGCGTATCGAGCAAGCTGTGTACCCGTGAGGTTAGTTGAGCGATTCCGTCATCGCGGCGTCGAGCTGAAGCTGGGCGGCGCGATCTTTCGAGAACTGGATCTTGCCGTCGGCGAGCGCGCGGGCCGCGCGATCATTCTGGCCCATCACGCGATGCGAGCGGATGAGCTTGAGCCAGCCATCGAGATCGTTCGGGTTATCGCGCAGGCGCGTTTCGAGGCGAGAGACCATGCCGTCAATCATCGCCTGACGCGCTTCGGGCGTCATCGCCGCAGCGGCGGAGACGTCTGCAGCGGTTGGGCCTGCGGGGCGCGCAGCCGGTGGCATCGCTTCCGGCGACAGGGGAAGCGTATCGACCGCGACACCGCGTACTGCAGGAAGGCGCTTGGTGATGTCGATGCCGGAGGACTGCGAGAGCTCCACGGCGCGGCCGCGCACTTCGTCGAACCACGGCGCATCCGCCGGAGCTGTCTCGAGCATCGCGATCCAGTCGTCCAGCGCCTTGGCGGGCTGGCCGGTCTGTTCTTTCTGGAGGCCGAGGAGGAAGCGAGCGCGTGCGTCCTGCGGGTCTATCTTCAGGGCGGCTTGCAGCGCCCGGGCTGCTTCTTCGGTGACGAGGCCGCCGGAGGCGCGCGAGAGGGACTCGCCATAGGCGGACTGCGTTTCGGCGTCGTTCGGCGTGATGGCGATGGCCTTGCCGTAAGCAGCCGCCGCCCCGGCATAATCATCCGTGCGGAATTTTGACCAGCCGAGCATGCGCCAGCCTTCGGCATCGTTGGGCTGGCTAACGAGGCGGGCTTCGAGTGTCGCGATCATTTCATCGACGGGGGCGACGCCGCCAGTCTGACCGCCAGTCTGGCCGCCTGCCGCCATGGCGCCAGCGGATGCGACCGGCATGCCGCCTGCAGATTGACCCATCATGATCGGCGGGTGCGTGACGTTGCCTGCGCCGGGTGAGCCGACGAAGGCGTAGAGGACAGCCGAGCCGATTGCGAGTGAGGCGGCGACGGCGATGAAGGTGGTGCGGTCTGTGAGCGTCATGTCGGGGGTCTCGAGGGTGGCGCTGGCGCCAGTGGTGGCGATGAGGCGGCGCTGGACTTCGGTGCGGCCCATGCGGGCGTCGTCGGCGGACATGAGGCCGGCGGCCTCTTCACGGTCGATCTCGGCGAGCTGCGCCTTGTAGATGTCGGAGCTGGCGCCGTCCGCGAGTTTGGGGCGGCGAAGAAATGGCCAGCAGATGAGAGCTGCTGCGCCGATGAGCACGACCGTCATGAGAATCCAGAGGGTCATGACTGGCCGCCTTCGGAAATGCGTTTGTCGAGGGCGGCGGCTTCGGCGTCCGTGAGCGGCGCAGGCGCGTGGCTGCGTTTCGCCTGCGGGCGGAGGTAGGCAAGCCAGGCCCAGACAGCGAGGATGAGGAAGAGCGCCGGGCCGAGCCAGAGGAAGAGCGTGTCGATCTGGAAGGGCGGCTGCAGGCGGACGAAATTGCCATAGCGGTCTGTCATGAAGGTCATGACTTCATCGCGCGTGTCGCCCGCAGCGAGACGCTCACGCACGAGGCGGCGCATGTCCTCGGCAAGTGGCGCGTTGGATTCCTCGATCGACTGGTTCTGGCAGACGACGCAGCGGAGCGACTTGCCGACTTCGCGGGCGGCCTGTTCGACCTCGGGCGTGAGGGCGGCGGCGGGTTGCTGGGCCCATTCCTGCTGGGCGTAAGCGGCGGGCGCAAGGAGAAGCGCAAGGGCCAGAAGGAAGCGTTTCACGATTCCGCCTCCAACTTCTCGATGAGGGGCAGAAGCGTGTCCTGCCAGATCTCGGCGGTGATGGGGCCGACCTGCTTGTAGCGAATGCGGCCGCCGCGATCGACGATGAAGGTTTCGGGCGCGCCGGTGACGCCAAGGTCTATGGCGAGGCGGCTGTCGCTATCGACGCCGGTTTTTGCGTAGGGGTCGCCATAGCGGTCGAGCCAGGCTGCGCCGGCGCCGGGCGGGTCGCGCCAGTCGATGCCGTAGACATTCACGGCGCCGGACTTTGCGATCTCGGTGAGTTGCGGGTGTTCGAGCACGCAGGACGCGCACCAGGAGCCGAAGACGTTCACGAGCGAGACCTTGCCGACCAGATCGGCATTTTCGAGCGCGGGACGTTCGGGCGTGAGGGGCGCCAGCGCGAAGGCGGGCATGGCGCGATCGACGAGGCCGCTGTCGAAGGCCTGTGGGTCTCGCGTGAGGCCAAAGGCGAAGAAGCCGCCAATGACGAGGAGGAGCGCCGCGGGCACGATGGCCATCCATGGCGGGAGCGAGGAGCGCTTGGGGGCTTCGGCGTCTGTGGTGTCTTGTGGTGTATCTGGCGTCGTCATGATCAGGCGTTTGCGGGGGTGAGGTCGCCGGAGCGGACGCGATGGGGCGCGCCGACGCGGAAGCGGCGATCGGAAAGGGACACGAAGCCGCCGAACGCCATGATGAAGGCGCCGGACCAGATCCACATCGCCATCGGATGATGCGTCAGGCGCACCGGGAAGGCGCCGGAGCCATCGCCCTCGCCGCCCGTGATGTGAAGGTTGGACAGGAAGCCCATGCGGATGCCTGCTTCGGTCGTCATCGTGTCACGCTCGGGATAGTAGCGCCGTTCGGTTTCCATTTCGCCGTCCGGACTGCCATTTCGCGAGACTGTGAAGGTGAGGCGCTGGGCGTCGTAGTTGGCGCCTTTGACGACCTGCACTTTTTCAAGCGTGAAGACCTGTTCGCCCAGCGTCATGGACTGGCCGGTGCGGAGGGAGGCGAGGTTCTCGGTCTCCCACACGGACATGGCGGTGATGCCGATGGTGGCGATGGCAAAGCCGAGGTGGGCGACGATGAAGCCCCAGGTGGAGCGCGGGAAGGCGCGGGCGAGCGTGAGGGATTGCTGGCGCGTGACCTGTCCGATGCGGAGGCGGAGCTGCAGCCAGCGCCCCATCGAGGCGATCAGGAAGGCGCCGAAGCCGATGCCGAGGCCGCCGAAGAGGCTCTGGCCCATCACGCCGCACAGGAGGCCGACGGCGGCGCCGATCAGCATGGGGATGTTGAGGGAGCGGGCGACGGGTTTCACGCTGTCCGAGCGCCAGCGGAGCATCGGGCCGAACGCCATCGCGGCGATGACGCACAGCATGACGGGGCCGAAGGTGATGTTGAAATAGGGCGGGCCGACGGAGATCTTGTCGCCGTTTATCGCGTCGATCAGCAGCGGGTAGAAGGTGCCGAGGAAGACGACGGCGCAGGCGATCAGCAGGAGGAAATTGTTGGCGAGGATCGCGCCCTCGCGGCTGGCGGGGGCGAAGCCGGGGGGCTGTTCGAGTTTCTTCGCGCGGAGGGCGAAGAGGGTGAGCGCGCCGCCGGAGGCTGCGAGGACCATGAACAGGATGAAGACGCCGCGCGCGGGGTCGACAGCGAAGGCGTGCACGCTGGTGAGGATGCCGGAGCGGACGAGGAAGGTGCCGATCAGGCTGAGCGTGAAGGCGAGGATGGAGAGGAGCAGCGTCCAGTTTACCAGCGCGTGGCGGCGCTCGACGACGAGGACGCAGTGCAGGAGCGCGGTGCCGACGAGCCAGGGCATGAAGCTGGCGTTCTCGACGGGGTCCCAGAACCACCAGCCGCCCCAGCCAAGTTCGTAATAGGCCCAGAAGCTGCCGAGGGTGATGCCGATGGTGAGGAAGCACCAGGCGGTGAGGACCCAGGGGCGGACCCAGCGGGCCCAGGCGGCGTCCACCTTCCCTTCGATCAGGGCGGCGACGGAGAAGGAGAAGGCGATCGAGAAGCCGACATAGCCCAGATAGAGCATCGGCGGGTGGATGACGAGGCCGGGGTCCTGCAGCAGCGGGTTGAAGCCCATGCCTTCGAGGGGAACGGGAAACAGGCGCGCGAACGGGTTCGACGTGAAGATGATGAAGGCGAGGAAGGCGACGCCGATGATGCCCTGCACGCCGAGCGCGCGGGCCTTCAGCGTGGCGGGGAGGTTGTTTCCGAACAGCGCGACGGCGGCGCCGAAGCCTGCGAGCACCAAAGCCCACAGCAGCATCGAGCCTTCATGCTGGCCCCACGCAGCCGAGATTTTATAGAACATCGGCTTCAGCGTGTAGGAGTTGGTCGCCACCACGCGGACGGAGAAGTCCGAGATGGCGAATGCATACACGAGGCAGGCGAACGCGAAGGCGACGAGTGCGAGCTGGGCGATGGCCGCGGATGAGCCGAGCTGCATCAGCCGGACGCGGCCCGTGGAAGCGCCCCAAAAGGGCGCCACGGACTGAACCAGCGATGACACGAGGGCGAGGGTAAGTGCGAAAAGTCCGACTTCGCTGATCAAGGGCTGTCCGAAAAGTTATGTCGGCTGACTTTTAAGTTCTGCCAACTGTCCGCGCCCCACACTTAATCTAATGAACTCGTTCGACATAAATTTCCACCCACTGAACTTATGATTTATTTCATCAAGTTCAGGCTTCTCTTGCAGGTGCGAACATGCAAGAAGCCCCCTTGGTGGGGCGCGCTATCGTCAGTGCGCGGAGTATCGCGTGAATTCAAATCACGGTTCGCAGCGAAGTGCTGCCCTCCAGATTAAACGCGAAATGGCATCTGAACCCTTAGCTAAGTCGCCGCGACCTACGCCTGAGCTGCGTGTAGAGCCGCGTCCGGCCGCGCCGCCTGAAGCTGCGCCTCCGGCAAGGCCAAGCCGGCCGCCCAAGCGTGGATCTGCCTTTGAAAACGCCACTTTCCCGATTTTGCTGCTGATTATTGGAGCAGCGATCACGGGGGGCTGGTTCTTTCGCGATCAGCTGAAGATCGAAGCTGAAGAGGGCATTGGTTACTGGCTGGGCATTGCTGGGGTCAGCTGCGTTGCGATCCTGCTGATCTACCCGCTGCGCAAACGCATCCCGGGCCTGCGCTTCATTGGCACCGTGCCGGCGTGGTTTCACTTCCACATGGCGCTGGGCCTTCTCGCGCCAACCTTGATCCTTTTTCATGCAGGCTTCAGAACCGGTTCAACCAATGCAGCGATCGCGCTGACGTCCATGCTTGTCGTGGCGGGAAGCGGACTGCT
Source organism: bacterium (assembly GCA_030824255.1). Taxonomy (GTDB): domain Bacteria; phylum Pseudomonadota; class Alphaproteobacteria; order Caulobacterales; family Hyphomonadaceae; genus UBA7672. The sequence goes on along the minus strand of JAVBYB010000253.1, from coordinate 6,809 downwards.
CGGCCGGCTTCTATATGTTCGTATACATCGTGACCTTGCGGGCAAGCGCGCCGAAGTTCGGGCTATGGCCCAGGATGCGGGCTTCCTGCGTCAGACTTTGATCAGCGAATTCGTTGAAGTGGCGGATCTGGCTGACAAGCTGGAGGCGACGCTACGTAAACCTCGTCCCCATGTGTTCAGTGCGTTTGGGTATGCGGTGGCGACGTCCGGTCGTATTTCGGCCACCCGCAGGAAGATGCTGAGCGCCCTGCGACGCGGAGCGAAGCGCGTCGGAGACGTCAAACCGGGTGGGAGAGCTGCGTCACGCAGGCTCAAGAGGGATGGGACGGTGCTGGTTCGCGCCTATTGCAAGCAGATGCGCCATGCCGCGTACCTGACCTTCTTCGAGCGCCTGTTTGCGCTCTGGCATATCGTACACATGCCGCTCTTTATGCTGATGGTTGTGGCGACGGTTATCCACGTTGTGGCAGTGCACCTCTACTAGAGGCAGCGCATGTTTCAGGTCAGGCTCCTTCTTTCTGCACTCGCAGGGCTCGCCATGTTGCTGTTGGCAGGCCCGCAAGCGCATGCGCAGAATCCACTGGAGCGCCTGGTGTCGCCGGGAGAGCTGGCGCGGCCGCATGCGCATCTCGAGGGCAATTGCGGCTCCTGCCACGAAACGTTCAACAAGGGCGCGCAGCAGGCCAAGTGCCTCGACTGTCACAAGGACATCAACTGGGACGTCAAGAACCAGCGCGGCTTTCATGGGCGCTCGCCCGAGGTGAAGGGGGTCGACTGCAAGGCCTGCCACAAGGAGCACGAGGGGCGGAACGCGCTGATCGTGCAGCTGAACGAGAAGACGTTCGACCACCGTTTCACCGACATGCCCCTGCTGGGGGCGCACGCGAAGGTGGAGTGCGCGGAATGCCACCAAAAGGGCGTCAAACACGCGAAAACGCCTACGGATTGCGTGTCGTGCCACAAGGCTGACGAGCCGCACAAAGGCCAGCTGGGAACGGCGTGCGCCACGTGCCACGTCGTGTCGACCTGGAAGACCGTCTCGTTCGACCACAACACCACGCAATTCCCGCTGAAGGGTGAGCACACGCGGGCGCAGTGCATGTCCTGCCACGTTGACCAGAAATGGAAGGGGCTCGATCAGGGGTGCGTTGCCTGTCACGCCAAGGATGACGCGCACGAGGGCAAGCTGGGCAAGGACTGCGCATCCTGTCACGTGGAAACGGGCTGGAAGGTGCAGAGCTTCAATCACGCGCAGACTGGATTTGCGCTGGTGGGCAAGCACGCGAGCGCCAAGTGCGAGTCCTGCCACACGAAGAATGTGACCGACCCGCTGCCGCGCGATTGCGTCGGGTGTCACAAGAAGGATGACACGCACAAGGGCATGAACGGGACGGCTTGCGCGGACTGCCATACATCACGGGATTGGAAGACGGTGACGTTCGATCACCGCAAGACGGACTTCCCGCTACTGGGCAAGCATGGGCAGGTGAAGTGCGAGAGCTGCCACACGCGCCCGGTGAAGGAATGGACGCCGCCGCTGGACTGCAATGGCTGTCACCAGAAGGATGACACGCACAAAGGCCTGCTCGGAAGTGTATGCAAAGACTGCCATTCCGAGACGGCCTGGACGAATGTGCGGTTCGAGCACACCCGCGACACGGGCTTCGCACTCAACGGCAAGCACAGCACCGCGACGTGCGCGGCCTGCCACCTTGAACCGACTCATGTGAAAGTTCCGCCGAACAGCTGCGTCGGGTGTCATCGCGACGACGATCCGCACAAGCGGCAGTTGGGGGATGGGTGTGGCCAGTGCCACAGCGAAGCTGACTGGAAAACGAACGTGCGGTTCGATCACGGGCTGACGGATTTCCCGCTGCTGGGCAAGCATGCCAGCGCGACATGCGTTGAGTGCCATGCGACGCCAGCCTTCCTGGATGCCGATACGGGATGCCTGTCCTGCCACAAGGATGACGACAAGCATGCCGGGAAGCTGGGGCCGGACTGCTCGACCTGCCATACGCCGGTGGACTGGAAGCGCTGGCGCTTCGATCACTCCACGCAGACGCAATTCCCGCTGACCGGGCGGCACAAGGACGTGACGTGCGAGAGCTGCCACAAGACAGCGACCAATGATCCGACGATCTCCGATCGCTGCATCAGCTGCCATGCGGCGGACGACAAGCACCGGGGTTCTTTCGGGACGAGCTGTGAGCGCTGCCACACGACCGGCAGTTTCCGCGACGTGGCGGTCAACCGATGATTTCAGCGACCGCTAAACTGCGAACGGGTCTCAAAAAGTGCGCCCCAGGGCGGATTAAATTTTCGTACAGTCATTGTGTCGTCAGTAGGCTGAGGAATAGCTGGTGGCCGGCGGGAATCCTGGGCGCTGTGCACGAAGCGAAGTCGGGGTTCATGGCCAACAGCCGTGACAATCAGGCCTCCATGCAGTCAACGCTGATGCGCGTCTGGCTGGCCGGACTGCTGGGCGTGGTGATGCTGCTGCTTGCGGCGGTTTCCGTTGCGCCAGCGTTTGCGCAGGAGCCGGATGACCCGAGCAAGGTGATCATCCAGTTCGACCACTTCACCACGGGTTTTCCCCTGGAAGGGGCTCACAGGTCGCTGACATGCGACAGCTGCCACTCCAATGGCACGTTCAACAGCCTGCCGACGAACTGCAGCTCTTGCCACAACAGTGCGGTGGCGCCGGGCAAGCCTGTGCGCCATATCCCGACCAACGCAGAGTGCGACAGCTGTCATATCGTGGCGAGCTGGACGCGGGTCCGGTATGACCACGCGGTGGTCTCCGCTCCGTGCGCGAGCTGCCACAACAACCAGATGGCGACGGGCAAGCCGGCTAGCCACATCCGCACTACGGCGGCGTGCGACGCCTGCCATGTGACGACGACATGGACGGCGGTGCGGTTTGATCATGCCAGCGTCACCGGCTCTTGCGGGAGCTGTCACAACGGGACCAGCGCGACCGGCAAGCCGCCGACGCACATTCCGACGACCGCAGAATGCGACAGCTGCCACGTGACGACCAATTGGACCAATGTGCGCTTCAGCCATGACGGCGTGACGGGATCCTGCGCGAGCTGTCACAACGGGACCAGCGCGACGGGCAAGCCGGTCAACCACATACCGACAACGGCGACGTGCGAAAGCTGTCACGTGACGACGAGCTGGACGAATGTGCAGTTCGACCACTCTGGCGTGACGGGCGCTTGCGCCACCTGTCACAACGGCACGAGCGCGACAGGCAAGCCGGCGAACCACATCCAGACGACGGCCGGTTGCGACAGCTGTCACACCACCACGACCTGGACGAGCGTGAATTTCTCGCACGATGGCATCACGGCCGCCTGCGCGACCTGTCACAACGGGACGAGCGCGACCGGCAAGCCGACCAACCACATCGCGACGACCGCAAGCTGCGAGAGCTGTCACACCACGACGAGCTGGACGAATGTGACGTTCAGCCATGAAGGCGTGACGGGCGCGTGCGCGAGCTGTCACAACGGAACCAGCGCCACGGGCAAGCCGACATCGCACATTCCGACAACGGCGGGATGCGAGAGCTGCCATGTGACGGCGAGCTGGACGAGCGTGAATTTCAGCCATGACGGCGTGACCGGGTCTTGTGCGAGCTGTCACAATGGATCGACCGCCACGGGCAAGCCGGCGACGCACATTCCGACCACGGCGGGCTGCGAGAGCTGCCACGTGACGACGAACTGGACGAGCGTGAATTTCAGCCATGATGGCGTGACCGGGACATGCGCGAGCTGCCACAACGGAACCAGCGCGACGGGCAAGCCGACGACACACATTCCGACGACTGCGAGCTGCGAAAGCTGTCACGTGACGGCGAGCTGGACGAATGTGCGGTTCGACCATGCGGCGGTGACTGGCGCTTGCGCGAGCTGTCACAACGGCACGAGCGCGACAGGCAAGCCGGCAACGCACATTCCGACGACGGCGGGTTGCGACAGCTGCCACGTGACGACGAACTGGACGAGCGTGAACTTCAGCCATGATGGCGTGACGGGCTCATGCGCGACCTGTCACAACGGGACGAGCGCCACCGGCAAGCCGGCGAACCATATCCAGACGACGGCGGGCTGCGACAGTTGTCACAACACGACCAACTGGACCAACGTGCGGTTTGACCACTCCGGCGTGACGGGCTCGTGCGCGAGCTGTCACAACGGGACGAGCGCGACCGGCAAGCCGCCGACGCACATCCCCTCCACCAACACCTGCGAGGACTGTCACGTCTCGACAGCCTGGACCAATGTGCGCGTGGACCACAATGCGGTGACGGGCACCTGCACGTCCTGCCACAACGGCTCGACGGCGACCGGCAAGCCGCCGACGCACATCACCACATCGGCGCAGTGCAGCGATTGCCACTCCACGCTTGCGTGGATACCGGCGACGTTCGACCACGCGGCGGTGACGGGTTCCTGCGCGAGCTGCCACAACGGGACGAGCGCGACGGGCAAGCCGGCAACCCACTTCCAGACGACGCTGGGTTGCGAGGAGTGCCACACAAGCACGAGCTGGACGACGGTTCGCTACAGCCACATCGGCGCCGGCTATCCGGGACAGCACCGCGCGGCGCTGGATTGCACGGATTGCCATCGCAACAACGCACAGCAGGTGCAGTGGCCAAACGCTGCGTACCAGCCTGACTGCGCGGCTTGTCATGCAAACGACTATGAGTCGGATGCTCACCGCAAAACGCAGACGCCGAACACCCGCTATACGGTATCCGAGCTGCGTGACTGCACAGGCGCTTGCCACATCTATACCGACGGCACGATGAGCGTGATCCAGACACGGCGGAACTCCAACCACCGCGTGAGCGACAGTTCTTTCGACGACTAGACGACGACGCGAAGACTAACGACTGACGTCAGGCCGGAAGTTGAGTTGGCTTGACAAGACACAGCGCTGGGGAGCGATGGAAGGCTGGGCCGCCCGTTTGGGGGGATGCAGCCCTGGAGTTTGGTTAATGACGGAGCGGGACCCTAAGCGGTCGCAGGCGGGACGGGCTGGTGATCGGGGGACGCCGGTCCTGAGCGTGCGCTCGCATGTGCGCGCGATCAGTCTGCGGACGATGCTGGCGGGCGGTATCGCCGCAACGCTGGCGAGCCATCTTTCGCCAGCCAGCTATGCGCAGACGATCTCGGATCGCTTTCTCTCGCGCGTAACCGCGCAGGAAGAGGGTTCTTGCGCGACGATCAACATCGATTTCAACGTTCCCATTCGCTACACCTCGCACTTTCCCGATCGGGGCGGGCGCGAGCTGCGCATCGGCGTACAACCGCTGAATTTCAACCGCAGTTCACTGTCGACGGGCTTTGCCGAAGAGAGCCTGCGTCCGCCGTCAAGCGACGTGGCCGGCATCCAGCGCATCACCTACGACATTTCCGATCCTTCGGGTCCGACGCTGGTGCTCCAGTTCGACCATGACGCCAACTGGGATGTGAAGCCGGGCCAGTCTGTGACGCAGCTGGTGGTGACCGTGTCCGGTCGCGACGGGTGTATTCCGGAAGCTGGCGCACAGACGATCAAGGGTGTGGGCGTTGCGGCGAACATCATTCTGTCCGTTACAGACATGGTGCCGGAGAAGCTGGAGCCGAACGGCAACTACTCGATCAACCTGGTGTCCAACCGCGGGAAGGAAATCCCGGCGGAGCAGGTGAAGCAGATCGAGGAGTTCAATGATCACGCGGCCTACGCCTACACGGCGGAAGAAAACGGCGTGGAGTGGACGCGGCTGAGGCTGGGTACCTTTGCCACGCGATCGGACGCCGAGGTCGTTCTGACAGAGGTGACGCCGGAATATCCAGAGGCGTGGATCGCGCGGATTGATCGCACGGAACGGGACCGGGTTTATCAGGCATGGCTGGCCGCACGCAGCGGCGAAAAGGGCGCTGCACCGTCTAGCCTGCCAGTCAATTCTGAATCCGAGCAACTGCTGACGCGCCTGCGCGATGCGGTAACGGGCGGTGACAACGCAGCGGCGATCCGACTGGCTGAGCAGTTGCTGGGCCAGCCGGAGAGTGCGGCGACGCCAGAAGCGCAGGAGCTTCTGGGCCTTGCGCGTGAGCGCAACGGGCAGCTGGCGCACGCGAAGGCCGAGTACGAAATCTTCCTGACGCGCTATCCCGAGCATCCCAATGCGCAGCGCGTTCGCCAGAGGCTGGCGTCGCTGCTGGGCGAGGCGGAACCGGAGACGACGCCCGAGAAGGGCGAGGATGGCCGGCCGGCGACGGTCGTGAGTTCATCGGTCAAGAGCGAGTTCTCGGGCTCGGTCTCGATGCTTTATCAGCGCGACGAGAGCGGCTTCCTGTTCGAGGACGAGCCGATTGTCGGCGGGCCGGAAGTGAACCCCGATCCGATCGAGGAGAACCGCACCAACCTCAACGAGATCCTGTGGGGCACGGACATCAATCTGTCCGTCGGCAATGACCGGGTGGAAGGACTCTTCCGCTTCTCCGGTCAGTTCCGCGATGATTTCCGTGCGGGTGTGCAGCGCGACGAGGGCGCGATTTCGACGCTGTATCTCGACGTGTCTGACCGCGAGTGGAATGCGGCGATGCGGATTGGCCGGCAGACGCGCAACACGGGCGGCGTGTTCGGCCGGTTCGATGGCGGGCTGCTGAGCTTCCAGGCGACCGATAGCGTGAAGCTGAACGTGGTGGCCGGCTATCCGGTGCAGTCATCGCGTGTGCTTGAAGTTGATACCGAGCGGCAGTTCGTCGGCGGGAGTGCAGATTTCTCGCTGTTTCCCGATGCGC
>JAVBYB010000103.1 GCA_030824255.1 bacterium | reverse complement strand
GCCGGGGCGAAACGGCGCGCGCGCCGGGCTTGGTGAACACCTTCCGTCAAAGAGTGTTACCGCCACAGGCGCCTTCGTTAGGGCCGGGCTGGCAGATTGGGCGATGAAGACCGGCCCCCGCTGGTCTGGATCGACTGGAAGCTGCCCTCGTCCGCCCCAGCCCCTTTTGGCGGTCGCGTCCACGTCCCCCCGGACGCCAGGCAATTCCGGTTGGAGCACGGCGCCACCCCTCGCGCCCGCCGCTCCGCCATCATGGCACTGGGCCGGAGCTCGGGAGGAGCTCCGGCCCATTTTTTTGGCGTTAGCCGAACACCCGCTCGAAAATCACGTCGACGCCTTTGAAGTGGTAGTCGAGGTCGAACATTTCGCCGAGTTCGGCGCTGGTCAGCAATTTGGAGACGTCGGCGTCGCCGATGAGATTGTTGAGGAAGTCGCCTTCCTTGCGGCTGGCGTCGCGCCAGACTTTCATCGCGTTGCGCTGGACCATGCGATAGGCGTCCTCGCGGCTCGCGCCCTTCTCCACCAGCGCGAGAAGCACACGCTGCGAGTTATGCAGGCCGCCGAGGCGGTTGAGGTTGGCGAGCATGTTGTCGGGATAGACCAGCAGGTTCTCGACGACGCCGGCGAGACGGTTCAGCGCGAAATCGAGGTGGATGGTGGCGTCGGGGCCGATGCCGCGCTCTACGGACGAGTGCGAGATATCCCGCTCATGCCAAAGCGCGACATTCTCCATCGCGGGCACAACCGACGAGCGCACAAGGCGCGCAAGCCCGGTGAGGTTTTCCGTCAGCACCGGATTCCGCTTGTGCGGCATGGCTGACGAGCCCTTCTGCCCTTCGGAGAAGAATTCTTCTGCTTCGAGAACTTCGGTGCGCTGCAGGTGACGGATCTCCGTCGCGAGACGCTCGATGCTGGAGGCGATGACGCCGAGCGCCGCAAAGTAGGCGGCGTGGCGATCACGCGGGATCACCTGCGTGGAGACAGGTTCGACAGCGAGGCCAAGTTTCTCGGCGACCATCACTTCGATGCGCGGGTCGATGTTGGCGAATGTGCCCACGGCGCCGGAGATCGCGCAGGTGGAGATTTCCTCGCGCGCCGCTTCGAGGCGTTTCTTGCCGCGCGCAAACTCAGCGTGGAAACCGGCGAGCTTGATGCCGAACGTGGTGGGCTCTGCGTGGATGCCATGGCTGCGGCCGATGGTGGGCGTAAGCCTGTGTTCGAAAGCGCGCTTCTTCAGCGCGGCGAGAACGCGGTCCATGTCCTTCAGCAGGATGTCGCTGGCGCGTTGCAGCTGGACGGCAAGGCAGGTGTCCAGCACGTCCGACGAGGTCATGCCGAGGTGAAGGAAGCGGGCCTCGTCGCCGACATGCTCGGAAACCGAGGTCAGGAAGGCGATGACGTCGTGCTTCACCTCGCGCTCGATCTCGTCGATCCGCGCCACGTTGAAGCCGCCGCGCGCCCGCACGGCGAGCGGAACCTCTTTCGGGATCATGCCCAGTTCGGCCATCGCCTCGGCGGCCAGCGTCTCGATCTCCAGCCAGATCGCATAGCGTTGTTCCGGCTCCCAGATCGCAACCATCTCGGGACGGGCATAACGGGGAATCATGGGGCAAGCTCCGGCTGGTCTGGCGTGCCTTTAGGCCGCTGGAGCGGGCTTGTCATCCCGGCATCAAACCAGCCCGCGCGGGGCATTTTCCCGCGCAGGAAGGGCGCGGGACCGGAACCTTGGTGACTTGCCCGGAAATGACCGTGCAGCCAGTCTTTGACGTCTTACAGGCCCGCTGATAGGGCCGGGGCCACGCAAAGGCGCAGCCCATGCCAATCTCGACCCAGCAGATAACCGCAGCCAACACGCACCTTCTGGGCGCGCTTGCCCCGGATGTGTTCGACCACGAGATCTCGCGGGAGCGCCTGGCGGCTTATGTGGCTGACTCCCGTCACGCCATGTTCGTCGCCATCGAGGATGCGGTCGTCGTCGGACAGATTCGGGGCAGCGTGCACCTGCAGCCCGATCGCGCGCCCGACCTCTACATCGACAATCTGGGCACCGCCCCTTATCACCAGCGTCGGGGCGTTGCCGCCGCGATGATGAAAGCGATGCTCGCCTGGGGCGAGGCGCAGGGCTGCACCTATGCGTGGGTCGCCACCGAAACCGACAATGCGGACGCCATCGGGTTCTATGGCGCACAGCAATTCGAGCACAGCACGATCGCCATGTTCGCGCTGGAGATGGACTAGGCGTTCAGGTCTAGACGTTCAGCGCGTAGCCGGCCGAGCGCACAGTGCGGATCGGATCATCGCCGCCGCCCTTGCTCAGCGCCTTGCGGAGACGGCCGATGTGCACGTCCACCGTGCGCGTCTCGACATAAACGTCCGAGCCCCACACCGCATCGAGCAGTTGCTCCCGGCTGAACACGCGGCCCGGATGCTGGATGAAGTAATCAAGCAGGCGGAATTCCGTCGGCCCGAGATGCACGTCGGCGCCGGAGCGTGTCACCTTGTGGGCCGCGCGGTCCATCGAGATGTCGCCCACCACCACCACGTCCTCGGCGAGCGCTGGACGGATGCGGCGCATCACGGCGCGGATGCGCGCGGTGAGTTCCGACATGGAGAAAGGCTTGGTCATGTAGTCGTCGGCGCCCACGTCGAGGCCGCGAATGCGGTCGCTCTCTTCGGCGCGGGCGGTCAGCATGATGATCGGAAGGTTGCGCGTTGCAGCCTTGGAGCGCAGGCGGCGAGCCACTTCGATGCCCGCGAGCTTCGGCAGCATCCAGTCGAGCAGAACGATGTCGGGCAGGCGCTCTTCGATCTGCAGCAGCGCTTCCTCGCCATCCATCGCGACGGCGACTTCATAGCCTTCCTTCATGAGGTTGTAGCGGATCAGCTCCACCAGAGGAGCCTCATCCTCCACGATGAGGGCGAAGGGGCGCGTCGCGGCGGCCGGGCGCATGGTGGGGCGCTCGATCTCAGTTGCTGTTGAGGGCATCGACTTTCGGCCTTTCGACGGGGAGCTGTTCGCCGGTCACGAGGAAGTGGATTTCTTCCGCGATGTTCGTGCAGTGATCGCCAATGCGTTCAAGATTCTTGGCGACGAATAGCAGGTGCGCGCAGGCGGAGATCGTGCGCGGGTCTTCGATCATGTAGGTGACGACTTCGCGGAACAGAGACTGGTAGTGCTCGTCCACTTCCTCGTCGCGTGACCACACCTTGTTGGCGGCGTCGGTTTCCTGCGCGGTGTAGGCGTCGAGCACGCGCTTGAGCTGTGCGGTGACGAGGCGGCCCATGCGGGCCACGCCCTTGAGGGCCGTCGTCGCCTCGACCTTCTCGACCAGCTTCACGCGCTTGGCGATGCTCTTGGCCAGGTCGCCGATGCGCTCCAGCTCCGAGGCGATCTTCAGCGCGGAGATGACCTGGCGCAGGTCGCGGGCCAGCGGTTGGCGGAGCGCCAGAAGACGGAGGATCTTCTTCTCGATCTCGACCTCGAGATTGTCGATCTGAGGATCGCGCGCCACCACGGTTTCCGCGAGCACGAGATCGCGCATGGCGATCGCCTGGATGGCGTCCGACAGCATGTCCTCGGCAAGACCGCCCATGCGGGCGATTTCACCGGAAAGCTCTTCCAGATCCTGTGAGAAAGACCGGACTGTGTGTTCCGTCATGTTCGTGTCTCCTCACCGAAGTGTACAGCCGGCTGAGCCTAGCCGAAACGCCCGGTGATGTAGTCCTGCGTCCGCGATTCCCGCGGATTGGTGAAAATGCCTTCCGTGGGGCCGGTTTCGACCAGCTTGCCCATGTGGAAGAAGGCCGTCTGCTGCGAAACGCGCGCCGCCTGGGCCATCGAGTGGGTGACGATGACGATGCAATAGTTCGATTTCAGCTCGTCGATCAGTTCCTCGACCTTGGCCGTGGCGATCGGATCGAGGGCCGAGCATGGCTCGTCCATCAGGATCACTTCAGGGCTGACGGCGATGGCGCGGGCGATCACGAGACGCTGCTGCTGGCCGCCCGAGAGGCTCATGCCGGGGGCGTTCAGCCGGTCCTTCACCTCGTCCCAGAGGCCCGCCTTGCGCAGCGACATCTCGACGATTTCCTGCATGTCGGTGCGCGAACCGGCGAGGCCGTGCAGGCGCACGCCATAGGCCACGTTCTCGAAGATCGACTTGGGGAACGGATTCGGCTTCTGGAACACCATGCCGACCTGCGCGCGCAGCAGCACGGGGTCGATGGATTTGTCGTTGATATCCTGGCCGTCGATCGTGATGACGCCCGTGACGCGGCAGCTCGGGATGGTGTCGTTCATCCGGTTGATCGAGCGCAGGAAGGTCGATTTTCCGCAGCCTGACGGGCCGATCAGCGCCGTCACCGACCGTTCGGGCATGTCGAGCGACACGTCGAACAGGGCCTGTTTGTCGCCATAAAAAACAGAAACCGAGCGGGCGGCAATCTTGGGATCGGCCGGCGGCGGCTTCACAGCCATTTGCGGGGGCGTGGCGATCTGCAGAGCGGGCATGGGGTCCATACGGCTCATTGCCCTCTCCGTCGGAGCGTCCGGCGTTTGGGAATCGCACCCGTCCCTGCAGCCTTGCCGGCGCGCGACGAGAGGATCTGAGTGCCCATGAAACGCCCGGCAGCCTTGTTCGCGAGTCATGTAGGCGGCGATTGTGACAGTCCTGCGAACCTGCCCCGGACTCCCCCTGCGGCACTCCGCCCGTTTGTGGATAAGCAGGCGAATCCCGCCCTTTACCTACTCCTCGTGCGGGTATTTTCTGCCACAAAGCAGAGATAACTGGCGAGGAACAGCGCAAGTGCAGCAAAAATTGAGACTGGCTGACCATGACATGACCCCAGAACGGGGCTTTCTTTGCGCGTATGACGCAGCGGACGTAACCCTGCCCTCCGACCTCGCCGCGCCGGAGCAGGCCGCCCGCGACCTTCCCCGCACACTCCTCACAGGCCGCATCCGCAAACACCTTGAGTCGCTGCCCGTGCTCGATCTCAAAACCTTCTGCGCCGAGGCCAGCGACCCGGAGCTCCGCGCCGCCATGGTCCGCTACTCCTTCATGGTGCAGGCCTATGTCTGGGGTGAACCGGATGCGCCAAAGGTTCTGCCGGCGCCGCTTGCCGTGCCGATGTGGGCGCTGGCACGGCGCCTCGGCCAGCAACCTCTGCTGCCCTACTCCGCCTATGTGCTCGACAACTGGGACCGGCTGGATCGCGCGGGCCCGATCAGCCTCGACAATATCTGGATGATCCAGAACTTCCTCGCCGGACAGGACGAGGCCTGGTTCGTCCTCGTCCACGTCGCCATCGAGGCGCGCGCCGGAGCAATGCTGGCGGAGATCCCGGTGATCATCGAGGCCGTCACCCGTGGCGACGCCGCCGCCGTCGAAGCGTCGCTGGCCCGCTGCAATGCTGTCTGGGACGATGTGAACGCCATCTTCGATCGCATGCCCGAGCGTTGCGACCCGTATGTCTATTTCCACCGCGTGCGGCCCTATATCCATGGCTGGAAGGACAATCCCGCGCTGGCGGATGGCCTGATCTATGAGGGCGTCGCGGAGACTCAAGGCAAACCGCAGGCCTTCCGTGGCCAGACGGGCTCGCAATCCACGATAGTTCCTTCGATGGACGCGCTGCTTGGCGTGGGTCACGCCGCCGACCCGCTGCGCAGCTTCCTTGATGAGCTGCACATCTATCGCCCGCCTGCGCATCGCACCTTCGTCGACCGCGTGCGCGCCATGAGCAATCTGCGCCCTTACATCCAGGCGTCAGGCAATGCCAATCTGCGCGAGCTTTATAACACCTGCATCCGCAGTCTCGCCCGCTTCCGCACGCGCCACCTCGAATACGCCGCGAGCTACATCGCCAGGCAGAACAAGGACAATGCCGGCAACGACACGGATGTCGGGACCGGCGGCACGCCCTTCATGAAGTATCTCAAGAAGCACCGCGACGAGGCGGAGCAGCACCTGCTTTAGACACAAAAAAAGGGCCGGAGCATTTCTGCTCCGGCCCGACTCTCACACACCAAACAGGACTAGTAGTTCACGCGCAGCGTCACGCCGTAGGTGCGTGGCGCGCCGAGGAACGCGTTGTAGACGCTGATGGAGTCGTTGTTCTCGTCGACCTGGAACGGGCCGTTGAAGCCCACCTGCAGATAATCTTCGTCAAACAGGTTCTGCGTGAACAGTTCGAGATTCCACTCATTGTCGAGGCCGCCCACGCCCACGCGTGCGTTGACCACGGTGAATGCGGGCTGTTCTTTCGACGGGTGCAGGTCGGAGCCTGTGTTGTAGTCCGACATGTACTTCGCCGAGACGTTGGCGCGCAGCTGCATGGTTTCATTGAGCGGCTGCTCCCACGTGGCGGCGAGCGAGCCAGACCATTCCGGCGCGAAGGACAGTGTCTCGCCCGGCAGGCGGCGCAGCGAGTTGAAGCGCGCCGGGTTGATGAGGTCAGCCGCCGTGAACTCGCTGACCTTCGTGTCGGCGTAGGTGACGCCGCCCTGGATGGTCAGCTGTTCGAGCGGGGTGAACCAGGTGAAGTCGGCATCCACGCCCTTCGAGATGACTTCCGGCAGGGTCTCCACCACGAACGCCGTGCCGGCGAATGTGTTGAGCTGGAAGTCGTCGAAGGTCTGGTGGAAGGCCGCAAGGTTCAGCGTGAGATCGCCATCGAGGAACACGTTTTTCGCGCCAATCTCGAACGCATCGACATACTCGCCACGGAACGACGTATCCGCATCAGCCGTGAAGTTCGGCCCGGTCGGCGTCACGACGATCGCGCCTTCGCGATCGAGGTTGAAGCCGCCCGACTTGAAGCCGCGCGCGTAAGAGCCATAGACCATCGTATCCGGCGTGATGTTGTATTTCAGGCGCGCCGCGCCGGTAACAGCTTCTTCCGAGCGGTCCTGCCGCGTCATGCCAAGCGCATCGAAGTCGTTGTTGAGCTGGTTGAGGCAGAGGCCGCCGACGATGGTTGTCGCCGTGGGCGCGCCGACGACGCCTGCCAGCGTCCCGAAAGCTGCTTCGCCCTGATCGCACGATGAACCTGTCGTGGTGTAGAGCGCGTCCAGTGACTTCTCATCGCGCGTCCAGCGCAGGCCGATTGTCAGCGCGAGGTCGTCCGTGAAGTTCCACGAATTCTCGGTGAAGATCGCGTAGGTCTCGCCCGTCTGGTCGTAGGTGTCGCGAATGCCCGAGCCCGGCTGCATCGCCGTGGCCGGCGTGATGCCGATCAGCGCGGGCGCGCCGCCGAGAACGCGAAGGGCAAAGTAATCGTAGAAGTCCGCGCCGGTGAGCAGCACCGAGCCGGACTCGATCTCTTCCTTGGCGTAGAAGCCGCCGACCAGCCAGGTGAGCGGACCCGCCTCTCCTGCGGCGCGCAACTCCTGCGAGATCTGGCCGAACTTCGAGAAGTTGGAGCCGTCATCCGGACGGTAGACGAGATCCGCCGTCGTGAAGTCCGAGTCCTGGCCGTTGACCGAGCGCCAGTTGCGCGCAGCCGTGATCGAGGTGAGCGCGATATCGTTGTTGAGGTCCCAGTCGAGTTGCAGAGAAGCGCCCTGCTCCTGTACCTTCTGCGTCGTATCGCGGTTGGAGCGGGCCGAACGGTCGAAGGGCGTCGCCACTGCATCGATCGAATTCGGGCGCGTCGCGTTGATAAGATTGGCGCGCGAGTTGGCGGCATCGCCCACGAACAGCTGGGTCGCGGCACAGCAATTCTCGTCACGCTCGGTATAGTCGACGATCAGGCGCGCCGTCAGGTTGTCCAGCGGTTCGGCGAGCAGCTGGCCGCGCGCAGTGAAGAAGTTGAGGTCGTTATCCTTGCGCTCGGTGCGCGGGCCATCGCCGATGTCGACATTCATGAAGCCGTCGCGTGCACGTTGCGCCACGAACAGGCTGCCGGCGACGGTGTCGGTGATGCCGCCCGTGACGGAGGCCGAGGCGCCGATCGCGCCATAGTTGCCTGCCGTGATTTCACCCGTGCCGCCGAATTCGAAGTCGGGCTCGGCGGTGATGATGTTGATGACGCCGGCCGACGCGTTCTTGCCGAACAGCGTGCCCTGCGGACCTTTCAGCACTTCGATGCGCGAGATCTGGCCGAGATCGCCGAAGCCGACGCCGTTGCGCGGGCGATAGACGCCATCGACGCTGACGAGGACGGAGCTTTCAAGGCCGATGTTATCGCCCACCGTGCCGACGCCGCGGATACGCGCCGTGGTCGACGCTTCGCTGGAGGTGGAGGTGACGGTGAGGCCCGGCGTCAGGAGCTGCAGGTCCTTGATGTCGTCGATACCGGCATCCTGCAGAAGCTGTTCGCCGATCGCGGTGACCACGATCGGAACGTCCTGCAGGTCTTCCTCACGCTTGGTCGCGGTGATGACGATCACGTCACGGCCGCTGTTCTCGGAAGCCGCCTGAGGGCCCTGAACCTGGGCGAAGGCCGGCATGCCGGCCAGCGCGACGGCGATCGCGCATAGAGAGATGGTTCCGTTGAAACGGTTTGCTGTCACGGGGAGTCCTCCAGTGTGTCCTGTCCGTCGCGGCCTCACCTAGCGGGCGCCGCAGCGACGATGGCCCATTTTTCAGAGCATCAGCCGTAGGTAGTTGCAGCTTTCCCGAAGGGAAGATTTGCTACGCCGCAGAGCGCAACATTCTTTCGCCAGTGTGGCGATCATACCGCAATTCGTGTCCCATTTTGGCTGTTGCGGCGCACAATAATGCTGCGCATATGCAATATCCAAGATGAATCAGCGCATGAAGCGTGAGCGCACGTCCCGTATTCCGGGAATGCAGCGTTTCTGCTGACGGTCGAGATATGCCGCGGCGCCGCGGCGCCAATCCTACTGCGCGATGGCGCAGCTAGCGCGATAGCCGAGACTGCAGGCGCGCGCGCGGAGACGCGTCGCCTCGGCCGGATTCGTGGGCGCGCCCTGGCCATTGGCATACATGCCGGCGAGATTCGAGCATCCCATCCCGTTCCCGCCATCGCAGGCGCGGATGTAGAGCTTCATCGCCTCGGGAAAGCTCTGCGGCACGCCGTTGCCCGTGCTGTACATGGCCCCGATGTTTGTGCAGCCCTGCATGCTGCCGCCATCGCAGCCCTTCCAGTACAGCCGAAGCGCCTCCGCATAGTTCTGCGGCACGCCATACCCGCTGAGATGGAGATAGCCGAGGTTGGAGCATCCCTGCGCATCGCCGCCATCGCATCCGATCCTGTAGAGCCGCTGAGCCTCCACATAATCCTGCGCGACGCCCTCCCCGTTGCGATAGAGCACGCCGAGATTTGTGCAGCCTGATGCGTTGCCGCCATCGCACGCCTCGCGCCAGCTCTTCAGAGCCAGCGGGTAGTCCGCGCGGTTGCGCGCCGCCTCGCCCTCGTTGAGCAGGATGGCAAACCGCGTCGCAACCGACGCCGATGGCTGGGATGTCGACTTGCCGCCGCCAGGCGTAGCGTTGACCTGCTGCAACTGGACAATGCGCGTTGTCGCGGCCGCAGCGAATGACGATGCCGGATACGCTTCAAGGAAGCTGCGATAGGCGGGGATGCTGTCGGCCGCCTGCGTGATCCGCCATGCGACGGCATCGCGATCGCTGGTGGCGTTGGGGTTGTAGCCAGCCCTGAACGAGAACATGCCGTCATACTTCGAGGTGTATTCGGGCGCAGCGTCCGGCGTCCTGTCCTGCACGCTGCGGCGCACGCGATCGAACATCGTCTTCAGCTCGATGCCATCCGTCTGGATCCATCTGGTGAGCTCGTCCGCGTAGACGCCATTGTCCGGCACCTTCATGCCGGGCGCCGCCGAGAACGCCACCAGTGACCCGCGCGGCACGCGGGCCTCGGCTATGCCGCCGAGCCCGTCGCCCGAGGCGCGCATCGCGCCCCAGTTCACCACGAAAGGATTGTTGCGGCAGGCATCGAGGATGACGATCCGGAAGCGCGCCTGCTTCATCAGCTCGACCACGCTGGTCAGGGGCACGCCCTGGATGCGGATATGCGACTCCGCCTTCAGTTCGGCGCTGGCCGGGATCAGCCAGTTGTCATCGCCATACTGCATCCCGTGACCGGCAAAATAGAGCACGGCGACATCGGCCTTCGCGGCTTTCTCGCTGAACGTCAGCAGCGCGTCTTCCAGCTGGCTCTTGCCAAGCGCAGGATCGACCAGCGTCGTTGTCGAGAAGCCCACGGCGGTCAGCGCGCTTGAAACCTTGCCCGCGTCGATCAGCGTTTGCGGCAGCTTGCCGCCGACCTTGTAGTCGCTGATCCCGATCACCAGCGCGACCTTGTCCTGCGCCCATGCGGGAGCGGACATGCCGGCCAACAGCATCAGCAGAAACGCACTCACCCACCCGCGCATGTCATCCCCCTGGAAGAAGCAGCGAGGGCGACATTACAGGCGCCGGCGCGCCGGTCCAGAGGTAGGCTGTGGGAAGGCCTGGCCTACTTCGCGGCCGCCTTGGCGAGGCGCTGCTCCAGCGTGCCGATGTCATGCGTGGTGAACTGCGCGATCACTTGCTTCGCCTCCACAACCGCATCCGCCGTTGTCGTCTTGCCCGCCTGGATATTGTCGGCAAGTTCGAGCAGCGGGCCATAGAGGGGCTCAGGTTCACCCTGCATTGTCAGGCCGAAGCTTGTGCCCGGCGTCTCCAGTTTGTCCCATTCCTTGCGGACCTCGGCCCAGAAATCCTTCGTCGCGTCCCAATACCTGGTCGCCACGCTCGCATCGAACTGCGCGTTCGGGCGATAGGTGTTCACGCCCGTCTCGCGCGCGATGATCTGCAGTTTGCCGTCAATCATCGCGAGCTTGGAGTTGTCCTGCTCATGCACCCATCCATCCCACGTCAGCGCATGACGGTTTACCGCCAGCACGGCGAAATAATCCTTCCGCGATGTCGACTCGCGCCGCGGCAGCGGGCGAAGCTCGGCCGGCGGCGTCCACGCCGACACGCCATTCTCGTGCGTCCACGCGCCCAGCGCGCCATAGCGCGGCGAGTCTTCCACCTGATAGACAGTCTGCGACCACTTGCCTTCACGGTCCGCCGCGCTCACCACGCGGTTCTCCCAGGCATTGCCGCCAATGAACACCAGCACGCTGGCCGGCTCATACCGCCAGTCCTGCCGCCAGTGCTTGATGGGAAATTTCTCTTCCCCCGCCTCGATCACCAGGATGTGCTGAAGGCTGATGAAGTCGCCGCGATCCTCGATCACGCGCACCACTTCGTATCCCCCCGAACGGTCCGGCTCGCGCACCGTGTAGTCCTTCACGAAGCCCACGGTTTCGGTGAAGTCGAAGCGCACGCGATAATCGCCCTGCTGCGCGATGATGGCCTTGCGGTCCTGCTCGAAGCTGGCGCGCTCGCTCGCGCTCAACGCCGCCGTCGAAGCAGGAGCGCCGACGGTCGGAGCCATCGCGCAGGCCTGCAGCGCGAGCACGGCGCCCACACACGCCCAACGCCATTTGCCACAAGCCTTGGAAGAGACATTCATCGCATGGCCTTTCAAACTCTGACCGCCTTCGCCAACTAACATTTTGCAAATGACTTGCAAGTGCAGTTTGCTATGGTATCGCCTTACGTTCGCAGATTTCCGGGACACGTCCATGAGCCGTCCGTCTTCCGCCTTTGCCTGGTCCGCTCTCTCGGCGCTGGCCCTGCTCGGCCTTGCCGTCGGTCTCGGCGGCAATGCGCACGCCGACACGTCCTACCTTCGCCCGAACTGGTTCACGACCGCCAATGGCGATCTCGTGACGGCGCAATCTTCCTTCACCGAGGATTTCTCCAATCCCAGCGTCGGCGTGAAGTCGGATGCGTGGACAGTGATCGGTCCGGATGGCGCCAGCGCCGCGTTCAAGACAAAGAGCGAGCTGACGCAACTCACCGTCCTCGAAGCCGACACGAAGGCCAGCGGCACCTACCGCCTCTCCACCGGCGAGCGTCTCGGCCGCGTCGGCCCGCAAGTGCTGGTCGATGGCGTGTGGCAGCCCTTCGCGCCGGGCCGCGACCTTCCCGCCGGCGCCCAGACGCGCCAGAGCCAGACCGCCACCGTGGCCGATGTCTATGTCACGCGCGGCGCACCGACGAATGCCCCCGTCGAGGCCCGCATCGGTACGCTTGAGCTGAAGCCCGATCGCCATCCCAACGATGTCTATCTCGACACCGGCTTTTCATTCCGCGTGCTG
>JAVBYB010000531.1 GCA_030824255.1 bacterium | reverse complement strand
GCGGCTCGGAACAGGCCGGCAGGGCGCCGAGGATGGAGCCTGCGCCGAGAAGGCCCGCCGCGGTCAGCACGCGGCGGCGGTCCATGTAGAATGTCTCCGGCGTGATCTCCTCACGCAGTATCTGGAAATCCGGGTTGCGGCGGAACTTCAGCTCCATCTCGCGTTTCCTCTTTCTGTCTGCCAACTGTCGGCGTCGGGTGATCCTAGCGCGGGCGGCGCGCCGGTGCGACCCGGGCATTTCACATCAGTACGAGTGAAACGGCCAGTTGGTTACGTACCGTCGTCAGAAAAGCTGCAACCCGTCGGTAATCCAGCGTTCAGGCGGGGGCGTGCTAGGCTGGAACATCCTGATTCGGAGGCATTTCACGTGCTGAAAACCGCAGCCTGGCTGACGATCCCGGCTTTCGCGCTTGTCGCCTGTGGGACCCCGGCTGCAGCGCCGGATGGCCCGCGTGGGCCGTCCACCACGGGGCAGGCGCTGGCGCAGGCGGCCTGTCCGCACCGGATCGCGGAGGCCTATGCGTGGGTGAACCACATGCCGGGGCCCAACCGCGCCGCGCGGCAAATGCATGTCGATGTGCAGCTGGCCGAGGCTACTGACACGGCCGTCTTCCTGCGGTCGGACGCCTCTACGGGCGACACGCTTATCCTCGAAATCCGCACCGCGCCGACCGCGCCGGACCCCGGCCGGCTGGCCTATCGCGAGCCGGTGCGGGACCCGATGTACAAGCGGATCAGCTTCTTCTGCCGTGGCGGTGAGATCTACAGCCTCGACAAGATCGAGCGGGTGTACTGACGCCCAGACCCGCGGAGGCCTGAATCTGCTGACGTATGGGCATTCGGCGCGCTGATTCGCCCGTTTGCCCGGACAGGCCGGCTCCTGTAGACCCGGCTCCGCAAGGAGCATTCATGCGTTTGGCTTTCTTCGGGGATGTCGTCGGCCGTGCGGGCCGTGCGGCGATCTCCGAGCATCTTCCCCGCGTGCGGGCCCAACTGAAGCTCGACTTCGTGGTCGTCAATGGCGAGAACGCCGCCGGCGGTTTCGGCATCACGTCCTCTACAGCGCAGGAACTCTTTGACGCGGGCGCTGACTGCATCACGCTTGGCAACCATTCGTGGGACCAGGCCGAAGCGCTGACCTTCATTGATCGCGAGACGCGCCTGCTGCGCCCGTTCAACTATCCGCAGACGCTCAACATTCCCGGTCGCGGCGCGCAACTGTTCACCACGCCAAGCGGACAGCGCGTGTTCGTGATCCAGATCCACGGATCGGCGTTCATGGAATCGCTCGACGATCCCATCCAGGGCGTGCAGCGCGCGCTCGACGAAGCACCCCTCAGGCAGGTGGCCGATGCGGTGATCGTTGAGATGCACGCGGAGGCGACGGCCGAGAAATACATCATGGGCCATTTCTGCGATGGCCGCGCGACGCTGGTGGTTGGCGCGCACACGCACGTGCCGACGGGGGATGCGCACATCCTCGTCGGCGGCACCGCCTACATGTCTGACGCGGGGATGTGCGGCGACTATGACAGCGTGATCGGCATGAAGAAGGGGCCGCTTGTTCAAAGGGCGTCAACGCGCCTGCCGACCGAGCGCAAGTCGCCCGCCGAAGGACCGGCCACGATGTGCGGCGTGTTCGTGGAATCGGACGACAATACGGGCCTTGCCCTCCGCGTCGAACCGATCCGTGTCGGCGGACGGTTGCGATCGACGCTGCCGCAGGTCTGACACCTTACGCGCACTGCCCCTCACGCGTGCCTGAATTGGCGCCGCGCAGCCGCTGGGCTACTCCTGTGCCACAGCCGGTGAACCAGAGACCGGCATCGTCCAGGAGGACACTCACCCATGCGTAACACCCTTATGCGTTCGCTTGCCTATGCAGCCCTCGGCGCCGCCGTGTTCGGCATGAGCGCCTGCCAGACGATGGACCCGCCCGTCATGGCAAGCTCTGCCCACATCGCCGCCGCAGTCGCCGATGGCGGACGCCCCGCCGCTGACACCGAGCGCGACGCCAACCGCAAGCCGGCCGAGATGGTGGCGTTTGGCGACGTTCGCCCCGGCGACCGCGTCGGCGAGTTGATTCCCGGCGGCGGGTACATGACGCGCATTCTCTCGAAAGCCGTCGGGCCGACCGGCAAAGTCTATCTTTTTTCGGGCCCGCCGCGTCAGGCCGGCCAGCCACAGGCTTTCCAGGGCATCCTCGACGACAAGGCGAACTACGGAAACACCGCCTTCATCGAGACGGACTTCAAGACGCTGGTCGCGCCCGAGCCGCTCGATCTCGTGTGGACCTCGCAGAACTATCACGACCTCCACAACCCTGGCCGCAACATCGACATCAATGTCGCGAACAAGGCGGTCTACAGCGCGCTGAAACCGGGCGGGCTTTATGTCGTACTCGATCACCAGTCGGCGAAGGGCGTGGACTTCGACGCCCAGCTGCACCGCATCGATATGGCGCGCGTGAAATCGGAAGTGCTCGCAGCCGGCTTCGCGTTCGTGGAAGAATCCCAGGTGCTCGACAACCCGGCCGACGATGGGACCAAGGGCGTGTTCGACGCCTCGATTCGCGGCAAGACCGACCAGTTCATCCTGAAGTTCCGAAAGCCGGGCTGATCGTTCAGCCGAACCTGATCTCGCGGCGCTTGAGGCCCTTGGCCTCGAGCGCCGTTGCGATGATGTGGCGATGGCATTTCTGGCCGTCCGCGCAATAGCACATCAGGGCCGTCGCCTGCGCGCGGCACAGCTCCTCCGCTTCCAGCAAGGCAAGCTGCGCTTCTGGCCGCGCGAATGCCTCCGCATAGATGGCGCGGAACTCGTCCATCCGTCCCGCGCGGTTGGCGATGCGGCCCGCCTTCGGCGTGCCCAGCGGACGCAGGTGGATGTAAGTCATGCCCGCTTCATCCAGCGAGGCCGCCAGCAGCTTCTTGGAAAAGCCTGCGCGGCGTGAATTGGCGACATCGCGCGCGTCGATCACGCGCTTCACGCCCGCCAACTGCAACGCCGCGATGAGGCCAGCCTGCGTGGTTCCTTCGTAGCCAACGGTGAAAAACGTCTTGCGCGCCATGCGTGGAAGATAGGCGCGGACCTGCGGATCTGAAACCCGGCCTACTGCGCCGGGTCTTCTTCCTGTCGGCCCATGCGGGCGGCGGTGAGAATGCCGACGATGGAATGATTGGCTTCGTGACAGGCATACTCGTAGACGGGGCGGGGGATGCGTTTCAGCACATACTCGGCGCGCCACGGCTTCGTGTAGAGCGACGGGTCCTCGATCGTGAACGCGTAATGCAGCACATCGGCGGAGGTCAGGCTGAAGCGTTCGATGACCTTGCTGTCAGCGGTAATGTAGGCGCCGCCGCTCCAGGTCAGGCCCGCCGGATCGGCAAGGGCGAAGCGGTCGGTTTCCACGACCAGCGTGTCGCCCTCCCAGCGTCCACGTGACTGGCCCCCACGGGTGCGGAGCCGGTCGGAGCGCGGAGCATCGGCAAACGAGACAATGCGGGCCGGGTCCATGTCTTCCATCGCGAGGACCACAGCCTCGCGGGTCTGAACGATCTGCAGCGGCACCATCAGGAAGGAAGCGGCGATAGGGGCGTTCACAAGCCCGTCGACGCAGCGCTCTGGCGGCGGACGGTTTTCGGGATTGTCGAATTCCGGTCTGTCGAGATCGCGCGCCGCCCGCGCCAGCGCCGTCAGCGGCAGCCTCCCGTCAGCGGGCTCCACAAGCCAGGACGAACGCGCCTCTCCGTTCACTTCAAGCAGTGCGCGCGGAACCGTGTTGCTGTCGAATTCGGGGTCGTACACTTCGCCCTCGTCAAACGACTCCAGCAGCTTCGCGATGAGGTCCGCCTGCTGCTCGGGCGGGACAACCAGATCCGTGAATCCCCTGGGCCGCTGCATCTGCGTGAGGAAGCCGGAGAGCCAGTAGCCGTGGAAGTCGGGCCGGCCTTCTGCCGTGCGCGGAATTTCCTGGGCGTGCGCGGCGCCGGAGGCCAGCATCTGCGTGGCCAGCATCTGGGCAGCCAGCGCCAGGGCAGAAAGTGCGAGCGTGATCAGCCGCATGGAGCGCCCCCGTCGTTCAGGATCATTCCTGCATGGTTCGCGCCATTTGCGCCAGAACCGATCCTATTGCCGGCACTCGGCACTGATGCCCTGAACATAGTTCGTGATGACATCGATGCTCTGGGCTGCCTCGGAGCCCTGAAAACCCGTCAGGCGTTCATAGCCTACATCGATCGGGTACTGGCGCAGATACCAGTCTGCGACGGGCCGGTAGGACCAGTGCCACTTCTCTTCCTCATAGCCGGTCTTGCGCGCGCCTTCGCCCTTCTTGGTGTCGTAGACTTGGCAGAAGCCGTAATTCGCAGCGTGGCCGACGAGCCAGTCGTAGAGCTTGCGGCCGTCCTTGGTGTTGGTGAAGTAGCCATTGTCCAGCGCGTTGATGTCGAAATCCGTGCCCCAGTGATGGCGCGAGGTGCCGGGCATGGACGAGTATTCGAGTATCTTGAGCGCGCGCGCCTTGGGATCCGGCAGGGCGCTATTGAGCTTCCTGCCGCCGACCAGCGTCTTGCCGGTCCACTTGTCTTCCCAGATGCGCTTCTGGTCGGAAAAGGAGCGGAACGAGGAAACGATCTTCAGCTGGTAGCCGTTCTGCGCGGCGTCTTCCGCCATGCGCACGAAGGCGTCGACGGCGTCCTTGTGGCCCCACACCCGAGAACCGCCGATGTATTTCTGCGGGATGCGCGTGAACTTGGGATCGGTTGCGGGGTCGATGTCGCCGATCAGGTATTTGAGATCCACATGCGAGGATGCGGGCGCGGGTTCGGCTGCCGGCTCGCCGGCGGCTTCTGGCGGCGGTTGGTCAGCAGGCGTTGCCTCGCCTGCCGGCGGCTGCTGCTCGTCGAGGCTGGCAGTCTCGGTTGTGACGCCAGCTGAGGTCGGCGTGATGACAGCCTGCGCTGCGGCGACTTCCTCCGGTGTAGGATTGCCGCTGCAGGCGGCCAGCGCGAGCGCCAGTGCGAGGGACGCAAACGTCCGGCCAGATGTCATCGCGATCTCCGCATGCCCCAGGAGGACTCAAATCACGGTCGAGGCTGCGCGCCAAGCTTCATGGCGCCGCTTTTCCGATGGTTGCAGGTGGGAAATGAAGCGGCGAGGTTCACGGCTCGCATCAGCGCCATTTCCCGTAGCTCAGGCTGGCCAGCCCAGCATCGCGGCGGCCGCTATCTGGCGCAGCTTCTCCCGGCTCGCGCCGTCGCGGGCCAAGGTCGACATCCCTTGAATGACGGCCATGATGTGGCCCGCCAGCGCGCCGGCGTTTGCTTCTGGCGGCGCTGCGCCTGTCTTCGTGTCGCGCAAGATCTTCTCTTTCAGCCGCGTCTCGATCTTTCGGCGGATGGAGGCCAGTTCCGCCTGCACGTCCGCGGCAGCTGCTGAACAGCTGATTGTGGAACTCGCAAGCAGACATCCCCTGGGAGTGTCGCGACCTGTGAAGCCAACCGCCGATGCCTCAAGAAGGCCTGCGGCTGCGTGTCGTGACGTTGGCGCGGAATCAATGATGGTCTCGGCGTTCACAGGCCCGGAAACATAGAGCTGTACCGCCTCCAGGAAGAGCGTCTTCTTGTCTCCGAACGCCCCATAAATACTGGGAGCGGTGATGCCCATCGCGGACGTCAGATCGCTCAGTGACGTCGCTTCATAGCCGTGCCGCCAGAAAGACAGCATCGCCTGCGCCAGCGCAGCGTCTCGATCGAACGAAAGCGGGCGTCCGATTTTCCGGGATGGCATGTCGGAAGGTTGTTTCATATCGGTCACTATAGAAGTGTTGACGGCTCCGGCACAATGGGCGCATTGTTTCGTATCAATCGATATGAAAGACGCCCCCCATGCCTCCCAGGCAATTTCGCGCGCTCGGTAAATCCGGCCTCGTCGTCAGTCCTTTCGCGCTGGGAACGATGACGTTCGGCACGGCGCGCTGGGGAGTTGGAGAGGAAGGCTCGCGCGACATCTTCAACGCCTATGTCGAGGCCGGGGGAAACTTCGTTGATACGGCGGACGTCTATTCCGGAGGACGCAGCGAAGAGATGCTGGGCGACCTGATCGCGGAGCGTGGCCTGCGTGACGAGATTGTCATTGCAACCAAGGCGGGGTTCTCTGCGGGCGGCGGCGTCTCCGGCGGAGGTAGTGGTGCAAGGCGTCTGCACAATGCGTTGAACGGGTCTCTCAAACGGCTGCGCACCGATCATGTCGATCTCTACTGGCTCCACGTTTGGGATTCGGTGACGCCGGCGGAGGAGTTGCTGGAGACGATGGCTGGCCTCGTGCGGTCAGGCAAGATCCGCTACTGGGGCATGTCGAATTCGCCGGCGTGGTATGTCGCCAAAATTGCAACGCTTGCAGCGGTCCGCGGCATGCCGGGACCGATCGCGCTGCAGTATTTCTACTCGCTCGCGAACCGGGACATCGAGGATGAACACGTACCGTTGGCCGCTGAGTTCGGCATGGCGATCCAGCCATGGAGTCCGCTTGCATATGGTCTCCTGACCGGAAAGTACGACCGGGCGTCAGTCGAGTCGGGCGCGCCCCGGTCGGGCGGATTGCCGCGCGAGATGGCCGTGCAGGGCGAGGACCGCCCGCATGACGACAAGCGGCTGGATGGCGCCAACCCATTCGGCGACACGCTTTTCACCGAGCGCAACTGGAAGATCGTCGACGAAGTACGTCGCGTGGCGGATGCGATTGGCGCTAGCCCCGCGCAGGTCGCCCTGTCGTGGGTGATCAATCGGCCGGGGGTTGCTGCAACGCTGATGGGCGTGAGCCGTGCGGGTCAGGTTGCTGAGAACATGGCCGCGCTCGCGACGACGCTGTCGCCTGAACATCTCGCTGCGCTCGATGCGGTAAGCGCGCCCGACCTGCGTATGCTCTACAGCCTGTTCACGCCCCGCCTGCGCCAGCACGCCGTGTTCGGCGGCGACGTGGTGGATACATGGCGCAGCTAGAGATCGAGACGGCTGACGGGCTAGTTCTTGAACTTCGAGTCGCGGGGCCGCATCAGGCCTTCCTGCGTGACTGACGCCGCAAGTTTGCCCGCCTCGGTGAAGACTTCGCCACGGTTGAAGCCACGTGCGCCGGAGGCCGATGGCGAATCCATCGTGTAGAGCAGCCAGTCCGAGATATCGAACGGTTCATGGAACCACATCGCGTGGTCGAGCGAGGCCATCTGCACCCCGCCGGTGAACCAGTTGACGCCATGCGGCTTGGTCGCCGTGTCGAGGATGCCCATGTCGGACGCATAGGCCAGCAGGCATTGCTGCAGCGGGATGTTGGCGGGATCAACCTTGCCGCGAACCCGCATCCACATCTGCTTTTTTGCTTCGGTCTTGACCGGCGAAATCATCTGGCGTGGATCGACGGGGCGCAGCTCGATCGGGCGCGGGCGCGCGAACTGTCGCTGCAGCTCTTTCGGGATGTGGTCCTTCGCCATGGCGCGAAGCTCGTCCTCGCTCTTGAGGTCGGCGGGCTTCTTGGTGTCGGGCATGGGCGACTGGTGCGTAAAGCCTTCCTCGGGCGCCTGGAAGGACGCCGCGAGGTTGAAGATCTGTTCGCCATGCTGGATGGCGACGACGCGGCGCGTGGCGAAGCTCTTGCCATCGCGGGCGCGGTCCACCTCGTAGAGGATCGGAACGGTCGGATCGCCCGGCCGGATGAAGTAGGCGTGCAGCGAGTGGCAGACCCGGTCTTCCACCGTGCGGTAGGCGGCGACCAGCGCCTGCGCGATCACCTGGCCGCCGAACACGCGCTTCACGCCATCGTCGGGCGATTGGCCACGGAACAGGTTCACCTCGATGCGCTCGAGGTCGAGCAGGTTGACCAGCTCGGCGACAGGATCGGCGGTGAAGGGCTCAGTCATGGCAAAGGTCCCAAGGGAGGTGGTTGGCCGGGGGCGGGTCTTGCGCCAGCGTCCCGGAAAAGTCAGCGGCGGCAGGTATAGACCTGCCGCCGCTGTTTTGAAAACCGAGGTGGAAACTGGCCTACGGCATGGGCGCGCGAGGCGTATCCGCCGTGCAGTCACCCAGGCGCTTCATCGCGATGGTGGTGGTCGACGGGTTGGGCATGCCGGGCATGGCCGGGTCGATCGAGCTGGTCATCTCCATCGTGTAGGCGCTGCTGAAATCGCCGGTGACATTGTAGTCCGAGGTAATCTTCATGTCGCTCATCGTGCAGACCGAATGGCCTGACTTGCCATCAGCCGCGTAGGTTTCCTCGCTGCACGTGATGCCCGCCTGCTGTTGCATCTTCTGGGCTTCTTCCATCGTGATCTGGCGCTCGTAGCAGATCTCCGTTGGCGCCACGGTCATGCCTGCCGCGCTGACGCTGACCTCCCATCGGCCCGCAATGGGTCCGCTGGGTCCGGCTGGCGCAGCTGCGGGAGCTGCAGTCGCAGCCACGGGCGTCTCGCCTGTAGCTGTGGGGGCGGAGGTCTCGGACCCGCCGCACGCGGCAAGGGTCAGTGCGGCGACAGCCGCCATCAGCATGCTTTTCATGGGATACATCCTCCGGTTCTACCCGGAAGCTACGCCGTGCCGCGGCGAAGACCACCTGAAAAGGCTGTCACGTGAGGATCAACAGCCTCAACGAATAGTCCCGCTAGCAGTCGCCGATGCGTTCGGCGGTTGTCGTCGTCGTCAGGGTCTGCGCGCGTTGGCCGGGTGTCGCATAGTTTATCTTCGTCTCGACGAGGTAGCGCTTCTCGAAATCGCCGGTGACACGGGCGGTGGCATTCATCCGGCTGTTTCCGTCATTGCACGCGTATTCGATCGTGTAGGCGCCGTAGCTCCATCCCGTCTTGATCTTGCAGTCCTTGGTCATCGACCAGACCGGCGTGAGATCGAGCGCTTGATCGATGCGGCGTGGATAGGCGTGGCAGCGCTGGGTGACCTCGCGCCGGCCTTCGCCGCTGACCGTGTTGGTGGCGCGCCACTGGCCCGGTCCGATCGTCAGGAACTGAAATTGCTCCGCCTCGGCCGCCATGGCGTTCACACCCACGATGTCGGGATCGACCGCGCCGATCTTGCCATAATGAGCCTCAAGCTCGGCCTCCACGTCGGCGGCCGTGCGGAATTCGCAGCCGGATACGGCGAGGGCAGAGGCGATGACGGCGCCCGCCTGAAGCGTTTTCATGTGATTCCCCAATCCTGCCGGCCCGGCGGACGACGCCTTGCCTGCTGTGCCAGTGTTGCAGGCGGGGCTGAGAAATTGCCTAATCCGACCGGTGAAATTGAAAGGTCTGGGCGTCTCCCGGCTGGGGCGCCTGCTTGCTTCCTGGGGCGGCGGTGGGCTATCGGGACGGTCCATCACCCGATCACGACCCGAGAGAGAGGCCCACCATGGCCGGCCATAGCAAATGGGCCAACATCCAGCACCGCAAGGGCAAGGCCGACAAGGCCAAGGCCAAGCTGTTCTCGAAGCTGGCGAAAGAGATCACCGTCGCCGCCAAGAGCGGCATGGCGGACGTGAACTTCAACCCGCGCCTGCGTCTGGCCGTCAACAACGCCAAGGCGGCGTCGATGCCCAAGGACAATATCCAGCGCGCCATCGACAAGGGCGCCGGCGGCGACGGCGCCAACTATGAAGCGATCCGCTATGAGGGCTTCGCGCCCGGCGGCGTCGGCCTGATCGTGGAATGCTCCACTGACAACAAGAACCGCGCGGCGACGGATGTGCGCACGAGCTTCACGCACCATGGCGGCAATCTCGGCCAGACCGGCGCCGTGTCCTCCGGCTTCGAGCATGTCGGCGAGATCGTCTATCCGCCGGAAGCGGGCAGCGAAGACGCGATCATGGAGGCAGCGCTTGAGGCCGGCGCATCCGACGTCTCCAGCGATGCGGACGGGCACTACATCTACACCGCACGTGCAGACCTTGCCGAAGTGGCGGCCGCCCTCGAAGGCAAGATCAAGACAGCGCCGACATCGACGGCGCTGATCTGGAAGCCGCTCAACACCGTCAGCGTCGAAGGCGAAAATGCCGACAAGCTGATGAAGATGCTCGAAGAGCTGGAAGACTGCGACGACGTGCAGAACGTCTACGGCAATTACGAGCTGAGCGACGCCGAGATGGCGCGTCTGGCCGGATGAGTGCGACCGCCGGGCTCCTGCCCGGCAGTCCAGAGCATCTAGTTTCTTGACGGGAACAGGCCCTGCGTCGCGATGCAGGTCTGCGTCTTGCTGGCGACCGCAGCTGTGCCCGCAGGCGCACGGGTCACGCGGATGCTGGATGTGCGATC
Source organism: bacterium (assembly GCA_030824255.1). Lineage (GTDB taxonomy): Bacteria > Pseudomonadota > Alphaproteobacteria > Caulobacterales > Hyphomonadaceae > UBA7672. The sequence goes on along the minus strand of JAVBYB010000531.1, from coordinate 1,972 downwards.
ATTGAAGTTGCTGGCCACCAGACAGGTTTCCTGGCCTGTCACGGTTACGGATTCGCCGTCGAAATTGGGGCCGTCGAACAATGTGACCTGCCAGCCGGGTGAGGCGAGCACGGATGAGACGTTGTTGTCGCTGTAAGGCGCGCGCAGGTCGCCCGGGCGGAAATCGCCAAGGCCGAGCGGAAGATTCCAGCCCTCGAGATCGCAATGCTCGTAGATGCGGGCTTCGCCGCCTGCCAGTTGCGTGGAGGTCGCCGCGGTTGTGGTTGGCGTGATGTTGGGCAGGTTGAATGTGCGGACGCCATCGCCGCCGAAGCGTGTGCCGAGCAGGCTGAAGAGCGGGGCGTTCTGTGCGATCTGCACGCTGGCGCCGTTGGCGGGCGCCCAGCCCTTCGGACAGAAGTCGAGCGCGAATTCGCGGATCTCGCCAATGTACGCATCCTGTGCCTGTGCGACCGGCGCTGCGAATGCAGCGATGGTTGCGCCAAGAATGGCCTGCCGGATCATGATTGCCCCCTGTCCACTGTCCGGCGCGACCCTGCGCGCGTCGAGCGGGCAGGGCAACACGGAAATGGCAGCGGGCGCAGGTTACGAGATGCGGCGCTCTGCGTCGTGCGCGGGCTGGATGAAAAGCCTGCCGCCCAGCTTCGTGCCGCTCAGTGTCCGGCAGAAGCTCGCTTCGTAAAGGTTGGCGTTGGCAAGGAAGCGAATGGCCTTTGCCTCAAGGTCTTTCGCGCGCACGCGCTCCGCGTCATCGCGCACGCGCACGTCGCGGATGGCCGCAAGGAGTTGCGCCATGGCGCCGGCGGACGAGATCGCTTCCACCTGGGCAAGACGGTCGCGCGCTTCGTCGGCGGCGAGGATCAACTCGTCAGAGATCGCATCCAGCTGGGCAACGAGGTCCGGCGAGCGGGCGAGGCGCGCCTCGTCTTTCAGGCGCGCCACATGGTCGATGAACCCCTCGATCCGGACGATCGCGGCCGCGCAGGCGGCGGCGGGGCAGAACTCGATCGGGTCACGGGTCTCGGTGTTCATGCGTGCGTCCTCCTCGCCGGGTTGGTCGCTGTGAGCTGCTTTTAGCATCTCTCGGCGGCTGAGAGGAACGATTGGCGTCCAATGGTTAACGAAAGGTTTCCGGCGCCCGTGAAGGCCCGGTTTCAAAGGGGTTTGCTGTGGATGGGATGTGTATGGACGAAGCGTTCCGGCTTCAGCCCGGCAGCTTGCCAGACTTCCAGAGCTCCTGGAGGTGCTGAAGGATGATATTCCGCGCGACCTCGGCGCGGTTCGATCCGTAGAGGCCGGTTTCCACCAATATTTCAAGGCGATCGGCTGCCTTCTCGGGCAGCACGACGGTGAAGGGTTTGGTCCCCTGGCTGGTGGGCGACTTGGCCATGCATTGCTATTGCAATGTCTTTGCAATGCCTGCAAGGTGATTCTCGCGATCGGAGGCCGGGGGCTTCCTTTGGCTGCTGATGGAATCTCCCCATCGCCGAGGCACACATGACCAAGACAGCAAATCGCCAGCCTCTCACCGTCCGGCTGGACCCCGAATCTAAAAAGCTCTTCGCCGAAGAGGCGGAGAAGTGTGGGCTGGAGGCCGGCGTGGCCGCGCGCCAGATCCTTGAGCTTTACGTGCAGCGCCTGCGCGAAAGCGGCGACTACATCCAGACGCTGGCCGACTTCTCGCAGGCCCTGAAGGCGAAGACGGCCTGAGGCTCGCCGCTTTCCACTGACGCGATCAGCCAATAGGAAGGCGCCCAGCGGAGCGCCCTCATGAAACTCATCGACTCGATCTCCTTCCCCGGCTCCACGCTGAAGGGCGTGATGAAGCACGGCACGGGCGATGATCGCTATGCGTTCGACGAGGCGGGTGGATGGGCCTGCGTGATCGATGGGGCCACCGACGTCGGCCCCGTTCGCATCTTCAGCGCGGGCGAAAGCGACGCGGCGCGCTATGCCGAGATCTTCGCGAACG
>JAVBYB010000049.1 GCA_030824255.1 bacterium | reverse complement strand
GGAAGACGTTGACCCATGCGCCAAAGGACGTCGCCATGGCCAGGCCGATCGTGCCATCCCAGCCAACCGTCGGCAGCCAGAACCACAGCGCCGAACCCATCACGACCGTGATGCCGACCGAGACGAGAGAAAACTGCATCGGCCGCTTGGACTTCTGTCGCGCGAAAAAGGGCGGCGTGAACACCTTGGCCAGCACGAAGGCCGGAACGCCCCACGCGAAATGGCGCAGCACTTCGGCGGTGCGCTGCGCGTCCGCGCTGGTGAAGGCGCCCCGCGTGACGGTCGCATCGATAATGAAGAACGGCATGATCAGCAGCGCGACCGCCGCCGGCAGAGTGAACGCCATGGAGAGACCGATGCCGTCATCCATCGTGCGCGCCGCGCCCGCGTGATCGTTTTCGGCAAAGTGTCGCGACAGGCGCGGAACCAGCGCGAGGCCCACCGCCACGCCGATCAGGCCGAGGGGCAACTGGTAGAGGCGATCCGAATTGTAGAGAACCGAACGCGCGCCCTCGTCCGAGCCCGACAGCGTCTGTGTGACCAGCGACGACACCTGCAGGGCGCCGCCCGCGATGGCGCCCGGCACGGCGATGCCGAGCATCTTGCGCACGCCTTTCGAGAGCACCGGCAGCGTGGCGCGCAGGTTGACGCCCATCTTCTTCACGCCCCACCAGAGCAGGATGCACTGGAACAGGCCCGACACCGTCACCGCCGCCGCCGCCCACTCCGCCGCCTGCTGCTCATTCGGGGCGATCACCAGCGGTATGATGGTGCAGATGTTGAGCAGGATTGGCGCCGCCGCAGTCAGCGCGAAACGACCCAGCGTGTTGAGCACGCCCGACAAAAGCGAGGCCAGCGTCATGAAGACGAGATACGGCATTGCGAGCTGCGCCATCAGCGTCGCCGTGGCGAGAACTGACGGATCATCGACATAGGCCGACAGGAGCAACGGCATGATCCATGGCATCGCGACTTCGATGCCGATGGTGACCAGCGCCACCACCATCATCACGAAAGCCATCGCCTGTGAGGCCATGCGATCTGCTTCAGAAGCGCCTTCCTGCGCGCGGGCGGCCGCAAACACCGGCACGAAGCCCTGCGCGAACGCGCCTTCCGCGAACAGGCGCCGGAACAGGTTGGGCAGCATCTGCGCTGTCGCCCAGCAATCCATCAGCGGACCCTGCCCGCCAAACCGCGCATTCAGCGCCAGGTCCCGCGCGAAGCCGAGCACGCGGCTGCCGAGCGTGAAGAAGGTCTGCACGAAGACGTTGCGCGCAAGAGACATCAGCGACCTGTGAGGAGATCAGTATCGGATCAGAGCAGTGAACTTATTCGGCGGCGCCGTCACCCTGCCAATTGGCGACCTACCGGTTGAACGAGGCTGGCGCGCGCGCCAGCGTGTGGGCGGGAATGCGCGGCGCGTTCGGCGAATTGGAACGCAGGATCTCAACCAGCCGTGTCGTCAGCGGCGCGTCGATCTCGGCCGGCATCATGCCTCCGCCCAGCATCTCGACATAGAAGACGTCGTGCACGCGTTCGCCATAGGCGCCCACATGCGCCGAGCGAATGGACAGTCCGTTGTCCGCCAGCTCGCGCGCGATGTCGTAAAGCAGGCCAGGCCTGTCGCGCCCTGACACCTCGATGATGGTCCAGCTGGCAGACGCCTCGCGGTCAATGTGAACCGTGGGCGAAATGATGAACGCCGCGTGGCGCCGCGTCGGCGCCGGCGCCTTGCCCGGACGCTTGACGCCCTCCCCGTCCAGCGCCGCGGAACGCATGTCGTTGAGCAGGCGTTCGAGCGAATGAGCATGATCGGCGCCGAACGCATGCCCACGCGAATCCTGCAGATCGAAGACGTCGAGCACGCGGCCATCGCCCGCCTCATAAAGGTGCGCCGCGACAATGTTGGCGCCCGACGCGCTGAGCACGCCGCAAAGGTCGGCGAACAACCCGCCGCGGTCAGGCGCCGATACCAGCAACTCGGTCGCCGAGCGCGTCTTGTCGATATTGGCCGCAACTATCACCGGCTGGCTTGCGCCCTTTGCCAAAGCGGCGGCATGGCGCGCCTGTGCATCCGTCGTGAAGCCGATCCAGTAGGCGGCTTCGACAGCCGCAAGCTGCGGCGTCGGTCCGATGCGATCTGCCAGCACGCGCCGCGCCTGCTCCGCGCGCTCCGCCAGTTGCCCGCGCACCGCGTGCTCGTCCGTTCGCCCGCCGCGCAACGCCGCTTCGGTTGAGTAATAGAGATCGCGCAGGAGCTGGCCCTTCCAGCCATTCCAAACGCCCGGCCCGACGGCGCGAATGTCCGCCACGGTGAGGATCAGCAGCAGGCGCAGCCGTTCCAGCGTGCCGACTTTTTCCGCGAATTTCGAAATTGTCTGCGGATCGGAAATATCGCGCCGCTGCGCGGTGTCGCTCATCTCAAGATGGTTGCCGACCAGCCAGGCGATCAGCTCCGCCTCGTCTTCCGACAGGCCCAGCCGCAGCGAAGCCGAGCGCGCCTGCTTGGCGCCTTCAACCTGCTGGTCGCCCTTCCCCTTGCCCGTATCGTGCAACAGCATGGCGAGGTACAGCGCGCGGCGGTTCTGGATTTTCGGGAACAGCTCCGTGGAAAGCGGGTGCTGTTCCTTCTCAAGTCCGCCCTCAATGTCGTGGATTGTGACCACGGCCATCAGCGTGTGCTCATCCACCGTGAAGTGATGGTACATGTTGAACTGCGTCTGGCCGACGATGCGGCCGAACTCGGGCAGGAAGCGACCCAGCACGCCTGTCTCGTTCATCAGCGGCAGCACGCGGCCGGGATGGTTCTTGCCGGCCACGATGTCGAGGAACATCGCGCGCGATTCATCGTCATTGCGCGCCTGTCGTGTAACGGCCCAGAGCGAGCGCCGCGCCGCCGTCATGGCTTCGGGATGGATATCCACCTGCCGCTCATTCGCGAGCCAGAACAGGCGCAGCAGCTTGCGCGTGTCGTGCACGAACATCTCAGGGTCCGTGATGGTGATGCGCCCGCCATCGAGCGCGAAGCCTTCTTCCTTCAGGGGCTTTGCGGAGGCCTGCGCCTTCATCCACATGAGCCCCGCCGGGCGTTTCTTTTCTTCGACTTCCAGCTTTGCGCAGAGAATGCGCGTCAGCGCACCGACCTCTTTCGCGGCGAGGAAGTAGCGCTTCATGAAGCGCTCCACCGCGGTGGAGTTCTCGCGCGCGGTATAGCCCAAGCGCGTCGCCATCTCGGGCTGCAGGTCGAACGACAGCCGTTCCTCCGGCCGTCCGGTCAGGAAATGCAGATGGCAGCGCACGGTCCAGAGGAAGCGCGCCTCGCGCATGAAGATCGCCTTGTCGGCGGGCGAGAAGGCTGCGTTGTCGAGCACCTCCTGCATGTTGTTGCCGCCGTGAATATACTTGGCGAGCCAGAACAGCGTCTGCAGGTCGCGCAGACCGCCCTTGCCGTCTTTCACATTTGGCTCGACGCGATAGCGGGAGTCGCCTTCGCGGGCGTGCCGGTCCGCCCGTTCCTGCAGCTTGGCCGCGACGAACTCCGCGCCGCGTCCCGCGACGATATCCTTCTGGAAGCGCTCGCCCAGCTTCTCGAACACGCCGCGATCACCAAACAGGAAACGACGATCGAGGATCGACGTCCTGATCGTGACGTCCTCGCGCGACAGCTTCACGCACTCGTCGATGTTGCGGAAGGCGTGTCCGACCTTCAGGCCCATGTCCCACAAGGCATAGAGCATGTATTCGATCACGCTCTCGGCCCAGGCCGTCTGCTTGTAGTTGCGCACGAACAGCAGGTCGACGTCGGACGACGGCGCCAGCACGTTGCGCCCGTATCCGCCGACGGCGACGACGGCCATGCGTTCGGCCTCGGTCGGATTATGCGCGCGGAAAATGTGGACGACCGTGAAATCGTAGAGCGCCGACAGCGCCTCATCCATGACCGCGGACAGGAGCCGCGCGGTGTCGAGGCCGTCCGCCCCCTCCTCCAGCCGGTCCTGCGCGATCATGCGGCCACGGAAAAGGGCGGCGTGGATCAGGTCGAGCGCCCGCTTGCGCTGGGCCACCGGGTCCGACCCGTTGTCGAGGGCCGCCGCGGTCAGCTGGATGCGGAGTTTCCGGCCGTCGACGATGTCGGCAATGCGCCACGGGCCGGGCTTCACCGGTCCGGTGCGGGCCCGAGGTTCGTCGTGTGCCGGCGAGGCGTCGTTCATGCAGCGATCTCTAGCGGTCTTTCCCGCAACACAACAGGCGGCAGGTGAAGGACGCGTTGCCGCCGGTTATTGCCGGACGCTCCGAGGCGCGGCAGGTTCCCGGTCGGGGAAGCGCCGGGGCCTGCCATGATCGATCCTCTGGAGATCGTTGCGACCGTCTTCGTGGCCGCATCCGTCATCCTGGCCGTGTTCCGGAGCCTCTGGCAGTTCCCGGCGGGCATCATCGGCACCAGCCTGAGCTTTTTCATGTTGTGGGGCGCGGGCCTCTATTCCAGCGCCGTCCTGCAGCCGGTCTTCATCGCCACCCTGGTCTATGGCTGGTGGTTCTGGATGCGGGGCGACGATCGCAAGGCGCCCCAGATACGGTCGACGCCTCTGGCCCTGGTGGCGGCAGCCTGCGGGGCGGCCCTGGTTATGGCCCTGGGGTTCGCCTGGGTCCTCGACACCTACACCGACGCTGCGATGGCCCTGCCCGACGCCATCATTCTGGCGCTCAGCATTGTCGCGCAGGTCCTGCTCAGCCTGAAGCGGATCGAGAACTGGCATGTCTGGGTGCTGGTCAATGCGCTCTCGGTCTGGGTCTATGGCAGCCAGCAGCTGTGGCTTTACACCGCGCTTTACGGCTTCTTCTTCTTCAATGCCTTCTGGGGCTGGTGGGAATGGCGCAAGGAAGTGCGCCAGAAGGCGTCCGGGGAAGTCGGGATATGAGCGCGGCGAATTCAGAGAAACTGCGCCGCGTGACGCTGTTCGGCGCGGAATCGACCGGCAAGACAACGCTGGCGAACACGCTCGCCCGCCATTTCGGCACCGTTGTCGCCCCCGAATATGGCCGCACCTACACGGAGATACACGGACAGGATGCCTGTTCCAGGCAGGACATGCTGAAGATCGCCAGGGGCCACCTCAAATTGCGCCGGCAGGCCGAACGTGAGGCCCACCGTGTGCTGTTCGAGGATACCGATCCGGTTCTGACCGCCATCTGGTCCGACACGCTGGCCGGCGGCCGCGACAAATGGTTCGACAGGTTCAAGGATTATCCCGACCTCTACCTGCTCTGCGACGTCGACCTGCCGTGGGTGAAGGACGGCGTGCGCTATTTCGGCGATCCGGACGACCGGATGAAATTCCACCGCGCCTGCGAGGCGGAACTGGTCAAGCGCGGCGTCCGCTATGTGCGCATCCAGGGCGCAGCCGAAAGCCGCCTTGCCGCCGCCATCGCTGCCGTCGACCAGCTCCTGGCCGGCGCCCAAAAGTAAACCGGCCAGCCGGGGGAGCGGCTGGCCGGTTGATTGGCTTTGCTCTGTTCAGCGAGCGGGGAGGGTTCAGGCAACCCCGCCGCCGACAATGGCCGTCGCCATCATGAAGAGCACAGCCGCAACACCGAAGAAGGCGATGGCGAAGGAACCGAGGAAGTGGAGGGTTTCGAGCTTCGAGGTTTTGATCAGACCGTTCATTTTTTTCTCTTTTTTATCTAGGTCCGAGCGCGGTTAAGCCTTCTTGGATGGGCTTTGTCGCGCGGGTCGTTGTGGGGTGTTCGGGATCTGGGGACGTCAGTCGGCCGCCAGTTCAGGCCTAGGCGATACCGCCGCCGACCGTCGCGTAGATCACAGCCACGATGCTGAAGAGCGCGATGGCGAATGAGCCGAGGGTGTTCATGCCATCGAGGTTCGATTGTTTGATCAGACCGTTCATTGTTTTTCTCCGTTTCTTGTTTTTTTCGACTGCGCCTCTTTGCGGGCCTCGCCGTTGAAGACTTGATTGCAACCCCCGTGCCAGTTTTTGTTAACCCTTCCATACGTTGATTTTAAAGGCTTTTTCTTGATTCCCTCACATTCGCCTGCCATGCGGAAGGCTTTATTCGCCACATAGATGGCTATTTTAGCCACCGATGTGGCGAAGTATGCTTATGCCAGACATGGCAACGCCCCGGCTTTGTGGCCAGGGCGTGCTGAGGTCTGAATTGAGGGACGGGATCAGGTCGGGAAAGGTCCGCCCGCCTCCTCGGCGCCCAGCGCCTTCATGGCGAACGCAAAGTCCCGCGCCTCGTCCTTGAGACGGTCGAACCGCCCTCCTCCGCCCGAATGGCCGGAGGTCATGTCGATGTTGAGCAGGTAAGGCCCGGCCTTCGGCGCGCGGTCGCGGATGCGTGCGACGAACTTCGCGGGCTCCCAGTAGGTGACCCGCGGATCAGACAGGCCTCCCGTCGCCAGGATCGGCGGATAGGGCTTGTCGGCCAGATTATCGTACGGGCTGTAGCTCATCATGTAGTCGTAGGCCGCCGCGTCCTCGAGCGGGTTGCCCCACTCCGGCCACTCGCCCGGCGTCAGCGGCAGTTCGACATCGCTCATCGTGTTGATGACGTCCACGAAAGGCACGCCGGCGACATACCCGCCGAACAAGCCATCGGGCGCCGAGATGATGACGCCGCCCATCAGAAGGCCGCCAGCCGAGCGCCCAAGCCCGACAATGCGCCCGCGCGCGGTATAGTTCTTCGCGACAAGATCCTCGGCCACCGTGATAAAGTCGGAGAAGGAGTTCTTCTTCTTGTCCTTGCGGCCCTCTTCGAACCAGTTCCAGCCGCGCTCGGCGCCGCCGCGCACATGGGCCGTCGCCCAGATCCAGCCGCGATCGACCAGCGAGAGTTGGCGAATGTCGAACGTGGATTCCGCGATCGAGCCGTAGGAACCATAGCCATAGAGCAGCACCGGCTCCGACCCGTCGAGCTTGGCGCTCGCCAGACGCATGATCGTGACAGGCACTTCAGCGCCGTCGGCCGCCTTCGCCGAGAAACGCTCGACCCTGTATTTCGCCGGATCGTGACCGGAAGGAATCTCCTGCGTCTTGCGCACGACTGACTGACCCGTCGCCATGTCGTAGTCGATCGTCTGCGAGGGCGTCGTTGGCGACTGGTAGGTATAGCGCAGCGTCGTGGTGTCGAACTCGTAGCCCGCGCCGGCGCCCAGCGAGAACGCGGCTTCGGTTTGCTCGATGGTTTTCTCCGCGCCGCTCGCACGATCGCGGATCACGATGCGCGGCAGGGCGTTGGCGCGCTCAAGCCGGACGAGATAGTTTGAAAACGCCCACAAACCTTGCACATAACGGCCCGGCTGGTGCGGCGAGAAATCCTTCCAGGACGCACGCTTCGTGTCGCCCACAGGCGCGGTGACGACCTTGAAATCAACCGCGCCGTCGGCGTTGGTGAGGACGTACCATTTCCCGTCGAAGTGCGTCGGCGTGTAAAGCTCGCCCACCTTCCGCTCGGCAAACAGCGTCGGCGCGGACGTAGGGGCAGACGTTGGAATGGTGTGGAATTCACTCGTCTCCTGATCGGCGATGGAGATCAGGATGAACCCGCCGGACTCGCTGACATCGACGCCGAGGAATTTGCCGATGTCCATTTCCTCGTAGACGAGCACGTCGTCAGCCGGGCCGCCGAGCAGCGGGCGACGGAAGATTTTCGCGGGGCGGCCGTTCGGCGCGCGCCACACCCAGAACAGCCACGCGCTATCCGGCGAAATCGCAAAGCCGCCATGCCCGTCCTTGACCTCGCCTGGCAGCACCTGACCCGTGGCAAGGTCCTTGACGTAGATCGTCCAGACCTCGGAGCCCTGATCGTCGACCGCGTAGACGAAGTGCTTGTGATCCGGCGTGTGGCGTGCGCCGCCAACGCGATAGAAGGCCTTGCCCTCGCCCAGCGGATTGGCGTCGAGCAGGATTTCCTCCGTGCCGCCCTCGCGCGGCGTGCGCGCGTAGATCGGATAGGACTGGCCAGCGGCGAAGCGACGGAGATAGGCATAAGAACCATCCGGCGACGGCACGCTGGAATCGTCCTGCTTGATGCGGCCCTTCATTTCCTCGAACAGCTTGTCGCGAAGCCCCGTGGTGTCGCCCATCATCTCGGTGAAGTAGGTGTTCTCCGCCGTCAGGTAATCGCGGATCTCGGCATCGAGCACGCTGGGATCCTTCAGCACTTCCTGCCAGCGCGCGTCCTTGATCCACTGGTACTCATCCTCGCGCGTGCGGCCCAGCTGCTCGATAATCTTCGGAATTTTCTTGGCGACCGGCGGCACGGGAACAGTCTTCGCCTGCGCAGGCTGGCTGCATGCGGCCAGAACGCTGAGAGCGGCGCTGCTCATCAAGAACAGGCGGCGGTTCATGCGGATCATGCGGGGGTCTCCTTGGACGGGCGGCCGCACTCAATGGGTGGAGGCCGGGAACGTCAATCCCTGCACCGCCCATCGCGCGAATCCGGGTTCCGCAGCTCGCAAATCGACCGATATCCGGGCAATCGCCTTACGATTTTGTCGCAGCTTTCAGGCGATAGACCAGATCCAGCGCTTCGCGCGGCGTCAGCGTATCGGGATCGAGCGCGGTCAATATCTTGTCGGCTTCGGAGGGCTTGAACGCTTCCTTTGCCGGCTCTTCCGCAAACGCGGCGAACAGCGGCAGTTCTTCCAGCCGCTTCGCGCCACCCTCTTTCGCTTCGAGCTTCTTCAGCACGGCCTCAGCACGCTTCACCGCCGCGCTCGGCAGACCCGCAAGCTTGGCGACCTGTACGCCGTAAGAGCGATCCGCCGGCCCCGGCTTCACCTCGTGCAGGAAGACCAGGTCGCCTTTCCATTCCTGCGCCCGCAGGCTGGCATTGCTGCAGGCGGCCAGCGTGTCCGCAAGGTGTGTGAGCTCATGATAGTGCGTCGCGAACAGCGCGCGGCACTTGTTGGCCTCGTGCAAATGTTCCACCGCCGCCCACGCAATGGCGAGGCCATCCCATGTCGATGTACCGCGACCGACTTCATCAAGGATGACGATCGATTTCGGCGTCGCCTGGTTGAGGATCGCGGCGGTCTCGATCATCTCGACCATGAAGGTCGAGCGTCCACGGGAGAGATCGTCTGACGCGCCGACGCGCGAGAAAATGCGGTCGGCAAGCCCAAGCCTGAATTTGCGCGCCGGCACATAGCAGCCCGCCTGCGCGAGAATGGCGAGCAGCACGTTCTGGCGCAGGAAGGTCGACTTACCGGCCATGTTCGGGCCGGTGATCAGAATCAGGCGCGGCCCTGCTTCACCGTCCGCATCAAGACGGCAATCATTGGCCGTGAAGCCCTGCCCTGTCGCGCGCAGCGCGGCCTCCACCACGGGATGGCGCGCGCCTTCCGCCTCGAACACCGGCGTATCGGCCAGTTCAGGCCGCACGGCAGACGCTTCCGCCGCCCACTCAGCATTGGCGGAGGCGATATCGAGCCGCGCCAGTCCATCAGCCACCAGCGCGAGTTCCGGACCCAGCGCATCGGCGTCTGCAACGAAGCGGTTGAAGATATCGAGTTCTCGTCCCAGCGCCTCGCCATCGGCGCGTGAAATCCTCGCCTCCAGCTCGGCAAGCTGGGTCGTGGAAAAACGCATCGCATTCGCCATTGTCTGGCGATGCATGAAGGTCGCGGCCAGTGGCGGTTTCATCAGCTGATCGCCATGCCGGGCGTTCACCTCGATGAAGTACCCCAGCATGTTGTTGTGCTTGATACGCAGGCCAGAAATGCCCGTTTCGCCTGCATATTGTGCTTCCAGTTGCGCGATGATCGTGCGCGCATCTTCCTTCAGCGAGCGCGCCTCATCGAGCGCAGGATCGTATCCGGGAGCGATGAACCCCCCATCGCGGGCCTGCACCGGCAGCTCGCGCGACAGCGCCGCCACCACTTGCTGCGCAAAGGCCGCCAGTCTTGGCTTGTCCGCCAGCGACAGCGAGGCACATGCGGAGGCGATCTCTGCGGGCGGATCATCGTGACGGGAGAGGTCGGCGCAGATTTCTTCGCCTACGCGCAGGCAGGCCGCTAGCCCCGCCAGATCCCTGGGTCCGCCCCGGCGCAACGACAATCGCATGCGCGCGCGTTCGAGATCGCTCGCCCGCTTCAGCGCATCACGCGCGAACTCGCGCCGGTCGGATGCATCAAGAAAGAAGGCCACGGCATCCAGCCTGCGCTCGATCTCGTGCCGGTCGCGCGAAGGGCGGCTCACGCGCTGGGCAAGAAGGCGCGCGCCCGCCGCCGTCACCGTGCGGTCGATCGCGGCGACCAGCGATCCCTGTCGGCCGCCTCGCGAAGATTTCTCGATTTCGAGGCTCATCCGCGTCGCAGGATCGATCGCGAGGAAGGACTCCGGCGCCGTGCGTATCGGCGGATCGAGCCTTGCCTTGCCGCCAGCCTGCGTGACCGCGAGATAGTCGAACAACAGACCACACGCGATCAGTTCGGCACGGCTGAATGCGCCGAACCCGTCGAGCGTCGACACGCCGAACGCTTCCCGGAACAACCGTTCGCCCAGCTTTGCGTCCGCCCGCGCATCGGGGCGCGGCGTGATCGTCAGCCCGTCCGTGGCGTCCTTGACGTCAGGATGCGCCATCACGCTGTCGGCCAGCAGGACCTCTCGCGGCCCGACCGCCGCCAGCACGTCGCCCAGCGCGCCGGATGGCAGGTTGAAAACCTCGAACCGTCCGGTGGAGACATCCGCAATCGCCAACGCGGCGTCGCGCCCGCCGCCCGCGAGGCCGATGGCGGCCAGCGCATTTGCGGACCGCGCCTCGAGCAGCGATTCTTCCGTGATTGTCCCCGGCGTGACGACGCGCACGATGTCCCGACGCACAACCGACTTGGAGCCGCGCTTCTTCGCCTCGGCCGGGTCTTCGGTCTGCTCGCACACGGCCACGCGGAAACCGGCCTTGATCAGGCGCGAGAGATAGCCTTCAGCGGCGTGGTGCGGCACGCCGGCCATCGGAATGGGCTGGCCATTGTGCTGGCCGCGATGGGTCTGGGTTATGCCAAGCGCCTGCGCCGCCGTGATCGCGTCCTGGAAGAACAGCTCGTAGAAATCTCCCATCCGGAAGAACAGCATCGCGTCCGGATGACGCGCCTTCATCTCCAGATATTGCGCCATGTAAGGCGTCGCGCCCTCGATTGAGGGGGGCGCTGCCCCGGCGGGGGGCGCATTTGGAGCAACTTCCTGCTCCTGTGCGGATGATTCCCGCCCTTTCACGCTTGATTCAAACCCCGTTTACGGCTGAATGCCCGCCTGTCGCGCCGGACACCAGCGTCGTCGGCGAGACCCCTGCCTAGTGACCTGCGACGCCGCTCTCAAGCCCTAAAGCCGCCAAGCTCAACTCATGACAACCAAACGCCCCAGCTTCACAGACGAGGAAGCCCTCGCCTTCCACCGCTATCCACAGCCGGGGAAGCTGTCGGTAACGCCGACCAAGCCCATGGCGACGCAGAAGGACCTGTCGCTGGCGTATTCGCCCGGCGTGGCGATTCCCGTGCTCGCGATCGCGGCGAACCCGGAGCTGGCCTACGACTACACGTCGAAGGGCAACATGGTGGCCGTCATCACCAACGGCACGGCGATCCTCGGTCTTGGCGATCTCGGGCCAATGGCGTCCAAGCCGGTCATGGAGGGTAAGTCCGTCCTCTTCAAACGCTTCGCCGACGTCGATTCGATCGACATCGAGGTGGATGAGAAGGACCCGCAGAAATTCATCGATTGCGTACGCGCCATCGGCTCGACCTGGGGCGGCATCAACCTGGAGGACATCAAGTCCCCGGAATGCTTCATCATCGAAAGCGAGCTGCGCGAAAAGCTCGACATCCCGGTCTTTCACGATGACCAGCACGGCACGGCGATCATCGCCACCGCCGGCCTGATCAACGCCTGCCTCATCACCGGCCGCAGGCTGGAAGATGTGAAGGTCGTCATCTCGGGCGCCGGCGCTGCTGGCCTCTCGGTCGCCGGCCTCATTCGCCATCTTGGCGTCAAGCGCGACAACATCCTGATGGTCGACCGTCAGGGCGTCATCTACGAAGGCCGCACCGAGGGTATGGACCAGTTCAAGTCCGCCTTCGCCGTGAAGACAAGCAAGCGCACGCTGGCCGAAGCCTTCGAAGGCGCTGACGTGTTCATGGGCTTGTCCGCCAAGGGCGCCGTCACGCAGGCCATGGTGAAATCCATGGCAAAGAATCCGATGATCTTCCCGATGGCGAACCCGGACCCGGAGATCACGCCGGAGGACATCCGCGAAGTTCGCTCCGACGCAATCATCGCGACGGGCCGGTCGGACTATCCGAACCAGATCAACAACGTGCTCGGCTTCCCGTACATCTTCCGCGGCGCGCTCGACGTGCGCGCCCGCCCG
>JAVBYB010000532.1 GCA_030824255.1 bacterium | reverse complement strand
GATCGACCGAGATCGAATACATGAAGATATCGCGGCCGGCGCGGTCGCCTAGCAATTCCTGCACGCGGCGAAGCTGGGCTGTGTCGAGCGGGCAGACGTCTCCACACGACGTGAATATGAAGTTGATGACGAGGATCTTCCCCTTGAGGAGGTCGTCGTAGAGCTTCACCTGCCTGCCGTCCTGCGTGGTCAGTTCAACATTCGGAAAATAGTCCTTGCCCCAGCGCGGCTGCGCGTGAGCGGAGAGCGGCGCCAGCCCTGTGACAAGCACGAGCACCAGCACCAGCGCCAGCATAAGGCGCGTCCATCCGTCCGCATGTCTGGCTTCCAGCGTCACGGGGCGGCCGGCGGGGTGGGGCCTGTGCCGCGGCCTGAACGCCAGGTCGGCAGCACATAGCTTGGCTCGTAGAACATTCCCTCCCAACCGCCTTCCGGCGTGGGGATGGCCACTGCCTGACCAGGGTTCACGATATCCCAGCGTAGCAGCATCGCGTGATCCTCATGCTGCGTGTTGTGGCAATGCTCGACATAGGAGCCGTGGAATTCGCGGAAGCGCACGGCGACTTCGACGACGCTGCTGCTGTTTGGCTCCGGCCCGACGCGATAGACATCCTTGCGCGCCCAGCGCTCCCACACTGGCGGCGGCTTGCCGTCGCGGGTCAGGATCTGGCCTTCCTCGAAGTGCACGTGCACCGGATGGCTCCAGCCGCCGCTGGTGCTTTCGATGCGCCAGATCTCCACGGCGCCTAGTTCGGGCGCGGCTGACACCCGGTGCTCATCGGTGTTGAAGCCCTTGCCGCCATCGGTCTTGATCGTCCACGGCTCGGCGTCCGTGCCGCTGCTGCGGCCGAATTCGAACGTGCGACGCCGCGCCTTGGCAAGGTCAGCTGTCGGGAAGACCGGGCGGGGGATCATCTTCTTCCTGCCCTCGATATAGTCTTCCGGCTTCATGCTGAGGTCCGTGCCGGCATAAGCCTGGACGCGGAATTCGAGGAACTTGCCGACTGTCGGATCACCCTTGTACTTGCCGGACAGGATGTCCTTGAGGTCGATCTCCTTCTTTGGTCCTGCGCCGTCGCGATGCTCGAGCAGGTTCACGAAGTAGAGTTTCGTGCCCGGCTTGTAAGCCTTGAAATCGACGACGATGTCATAGCGCTCGGCGATGCCTTGCGTCGGCAGGTCTTTGGACTCCGCATTCGGGAAGGCGACGGTGTGTTCCATGATGTTGCCGTCGTTGGCGATCATGTGGAAGGGCACACGCTCGCCCTTGTCGGTGACGATGGCGATCTTGAAATAGCGCGACACGCTGCCGTTCAGGAGGCGGAAGCGATAGCGACGCGCCCGCACATCAACATAGGGTTTCCAGCCCCAGTTGACGGTCATCTGGTCTCCCAGGAAACCGTCGGTGTTGAAGATGTTGAAGAACAGCTGCCCCTTCGCATCCCACGCCTTGTCCGCGATCAGCAGGTTCATGTCGTAGTCGCGATTGCCCCAGTCGAGCCCCGTGCCGCTCGGCAGGCAGAGGTTGGCGTTGTCGGGATTGTCGTAGTTGCACTGAAAGCCTTCGCGGCCACGGTCGACTGCGCTGTAGTAGTTCATCATCGCAGCGTTGCCCTTGTAGACATTCTGCGCCGTGTAATCGATCGTATGATCGTGGAACCAGTGCGTGCTCATGGTTTCGCGCCAGTCGCCGCGCACTTTCACGACGCCGCCCTTGCCATCGGGATAGGCCGCGCGCGGATCGCTTGCGCTGGTGTTGATGCTGTCACGGCCGGCGAGCTGCATCGGCCAGCGATAATCGTAGAATTGGCCGGGGTAGAAGTACGCGGCGGTGTAGCCGTCGCTCTCGGCGGGGTTGTGGCCGTTGTGCTCGTGCGTCGTGACGAGATGAATGCCGAAGCCATTGTTGGCCGAGATGTCGATGGGCAGGCCGTTATAGTGGCGGAACAGGATCGGCTCGCCGACGCGCGCCATCAGCAGCTTGGGGGGCAGCGTGCCGTCAAACGTCCAGACGGAGTTGGGCTGCTGCACCGGCATCTTCGGATGCATGCGGATGTCGATGCCCGCCGTGGTCCCGTTTGAATTGGGAATGTCCGAGGTGTTGTTGTACAGGCCGCCCGGTCCGAACTCGCCGACCTGATAGCGGTGCAGCTGCATCGTATCGCGGACGCCGGTGTTGAGGCGGGCGCCTGCCTGCACGGTCTGCGAATAAACTGTCGGCTTGAACTCGTCATAGCGCTGGTGGGCATACATCTCGCCCGGTGGCCGGCCTTCAATGGCGCTGGTCGCCAGCTTGCGGCCGATACAGTCGCCGACGAGCATGGCCCATGGATTGGGGCGTGCAAGGTTCGCCTCGCGCGTCGGCAGCGGGTAGAGCCGGTCACTGATGACCTTGTCGAGCTTCGTCGCGCTGGGCGAATGCGTGCAGTCCACGGGCGCGGCGATCGGCTGGCAGTTCACGCATTCGATGGCGGGAACATCCTTACGGCCGAACTCCTCGAACTGGAGCATCTTCTGCGTGAAGGGCTCGGCGCCGAACAGCGGGCTCTTCGGCGAGCCTGTCGGAATGTCGTATTTCAGGCTGCTGCCGGAGTCGGCCAGCGCCGTGGCGATGCAAAGCGCTGCCGCACAGCCCGTCACGGCAGCGGCGTACCAAATTGTGTTTCTGGGCATAGTGACCCCCGTCACCCTCGGCTTTCATTACCGAGATGCAACATAACACCGCTGTGATAACAGTTAAAGTAACCAGCGTTACAATCTGACGACAGGCTGATCGCAGGCTGACGAACTGTTTGTGCGCCTGCGGCTTGATTTTGCGCCTGTTTCGCCTGTGGCGTGCGCGCATGCATCGTCTGGGTGCGTCGTTTCGGCGCAAAAAGTGATCGAAACTGCGTTTTTACAAGAACAAACGTGCGGCGCGGTTGGCGAAATTCGCGCCACTGGCCATCATCCGCCGATGAGAGATGCCGTTCAATTCCTCCTCAATGGCGAGGCGGTCGAGGTCCACAAGCCGGATCCGACGCTGACGCTGCTTGACTGGCTGCGTGTGCAGAAGCGGCTCACCGGAACGAAGGAAGGATGCGCCGAAGGCGATTGTGGCGCGTGCACAGTGATGGCGGTGGATGAGGGCGGGCGCACGCGGGCGCTGAATGCCTGCATCGTGTTTTTGCCGATGATCGATGGGTTCGCGCTCACCACGGTTGAAGGCCTGGGCGGCGGAGATCCGGTTCAGGCCGCGATGGTGGAGATGCATGGGTCGCAATGCGGCTTCTGCACGCCGGGCATCGTGATGTCGCTTCATGCGCATCGCGTCCGGGGCGGCGATACATCGGCGAATGCTATCAAGGAGTGTCTAGCTGGCAATCTTTGCCGCTGCACAGGCTATGGCCCCATCGTTCGTGCTGGCCAGTCTGCCTGCGCGACGCCAGCGCCGACGCCGGCATCTTTGCCGTTCAAGGACGAGCCTCTTGGCTACACAGTCGAGACGCCGGAGGGCGCGCGGGGTTTCCATGCGCCGGATACGCTGGATCATCTCGCGCGCCTGTGCGCCGCTCACCCCGATGCGACCCTTGTGGCGGGGGCGACCGATATCGGCCTATGGGTCACAAAGCAGGGGCGACAACTTCCAGCGATGATCTCCGTGATGAAGGTCAAGGAGCTGCAGGAGATTGCCCGCGTCAACGGCCGGCTCGTGCTCGGGGCGGGCGTGCGTTACGCCGATGCGATGGAGGCGCTCGTCGACCTGCATTCCGCTTTCCGCGATTATCTCCGCCGCCTCGGGGCGACGCAGGTGCGCGATAGTGGAACGGTTGTTGGCAATATCGCCAACGGTTCGCCGATCGGCGACATGCCGCCGGCGTTGATTGCGCTGGGCGCAGAGATTGTCCTCCGTCATGGCGAGCGGACACGCCGCCTGCCGCTCGAACAGTTCTTTCTCGCCTACGGCAAGCAGGACAGGACGCCGGGCGAGATCGTCACTCATGTCGAGATTCCCGCGCCACAACCGGCCGCTCTCTTCGCAGTCGAAAAGCTTTCCAAGCGCTTTGAGCAGGATATCTCGGCCGTCAGTGCGGCTTTCCTTATTGAGCTCGAGGACGGGTGCGTGTCCGGCGCCCGGCTCGCATTCGGCGGCATGGCCGGAATTTCGAAGCGTGCGACGCATGCCGAAGCCGCGCTGATTGGCCTGCCCTGGAGCGAGGCGGCTGTGCGCGAAGCGATGACGGCTCTTGCGCGGGATTTCACACCGCTCTCCGACATGCGCGCCAGCGCGGGTTATCGCCTCGAAGCCGGGGGTAACCTGTTGCTACGTTTCTTCCGCGAGTCTCAGGGGCAAGGCGTTCGCCTGTCGCAGCTCGAGGGCATCGCACATGGCTGATGCGTCTTCCTCCAGCGTCGCGCCCGTCATCGGAACATCGCTCGCGCACGATAGTGCCGAGAAGCATGTCTCAGGTCGCGCGCTCTATATCGACGACATGCCGGAGTCGCCGGGGCTGCTGCATCTCGCCTTTGGACTGAGCGACCACGCCCATGCGCGTATTGTATCTATGGATCTCTCTGCTGTGCGCTCTGCGCCGGGCGTTGTGGTTGTGGTCACTGCGGAAGACATCTCCGCAAAGAATGATGTCAGCCCGCTTGGCCTTGGCGATGATCCGCTTTTTGCGGAAGGCGTGGCGCTGTACCACGGCCAGAGCCTGTTCGCCGTTGCCGCTGAAACACGCGACGCCGCGCGCCGGGCGGCGCGGCTTGCCAAGGTGGTGTATGAAGATCTTCCCGCGCTGCTCACCATTTCTGACGCGCGCGACGCCGGCTCGGTTATCGAGCCTGCCAAGTCTTTCCAGATGGGCGATGTGGACGCGCAGCTTGTGCAATCCGCGCATCGCATCGAAGGCGCCTTTGCCATTGGCGGGCAGGACCATTTCTACCTTGAAGGCCAGATCGCCATGGCTGTGCCCGGCGAGGATGGCGATCTCACCGTCTATTCATCGACGCAGAACCCGACCGAGACCCAGCATGTGATCGCGCACCTGCTCGGCAAGCCTGCCCATGCTGTGGTGTGCGAGGTGCGCCGCATGGGCGGCGGCTTTGGAGGCAAGGAAACGCAGTCGACGCTCATCGCCGCCGCCGCCGCGCTGACCGCGCTCAAGACTGGCCGCCCGGCAAAGCTTCGCCTCGATCGTGACGACGACATGGTGATGACGGGCAAGCGGCATGACTTCGAGGCCAACTACACGATCGGTGTCGACGCCGCGGGCCAGATCCAGGCCGCTGATGTCGAGCTTGCCTCCCGTTGCGGTTACTCGGCGGATCTTTCGATGGCGATCAATGACCGCGCCATGTTCCACGCCGACAACACCTATTTCCTGAACGCCGCGCGTATCCTGTCGCACCGCTTCCGGACGCACACGGTCTCCAACACGGCTTTCCGTGGGTTCGGCGGCCCTCAGGGCATGGTGGTGATCGAGCGCGCGATGGATGAGATCGCGATCCGGCTCGGGAAAGATCCGCTCGATATCCGCAAGGCCAATCTCTACGGCCCCGGCCGGGACGAGACGCCTTATGGCCAGCGCGTCGAGCAGCATGTCATCGCGCCGTTGATCGACCAGCTGGAGGCCAGCTCAAACTATCGTGCGCGCCGTGAGGCGATCCGCGCGTGGAACGCCACGAACAATCACATCAAGCGCGGCCTGTCGCTGACGCCGGTGAAGTTCGGCATCTCGTTCACCGCGACGCATCTCAACCAGGCGGGTGCGCTCGTCCATGTCTACCAGGATGGGTCGATCCAGCTGAACCATGGCGGCACGGAGATGGGCCAAGGGCTGATGGTGAAGGTGGCGCAAGTGGTTGCTGCCGAATTCGCCCTGCCGCTTGACGCCATCCGTATCATGCCCACGTCGACGGCCAAGGTTCCGAACACATCGGCGACTGCTGCATCTTCAGGCACCGATCTGAACGGCATGGCCGCGCGCGATGCGGCGAAGAAGATCAAGTCGCGGCTGATCGCCTTCCTCGCGCAGGCCTGGACTGTGGACGAAGCCGAGATCGCTTTTGTATCCGGCCATGTTCATGCAGGCGGCAAGTCCGTGCCATTCGCCGAAGCGGCAAGGCTGGCTTATTTCGGGCGCGTCTCTCTCTCCGCGACAGGCTATTATCGCACGCCAAAAATCGGTTGGGATCGCGCAGCGGGGCGCGGCCGCCCATTCTTTTACTACGCCTACGGCGCAGCGGTCTCCGAAGCGGCGATCGACACGCTGACGGGCGAGGCCCGCATCCTGCGCGCCGACATTCTGCATGACTGCGGCAAGTCTCTGAACCCTGCCATCGATTTCGGCCAGATCGAGGGTGGCTATATTCAGGGTATGGGCTGGTTGACGACAGAGGAACTGGTCTTCGATGACAAGGGACGACTGCGCACGCACGCGCCCTCCACCTACAAGATCCCCACGGCGAGCGATCGCCCCGACATGCACATCGCGCTGTGGGAAGGCGACAACAACGAGGAGTCGATTTATCGCTCCAAAGCGGTGGGCGAGCCGCCGCTGATGCTCGGCATCTCTGCCTTCAGCGCCATCTACGACGCCATCGCGGCGGTGGCCGATCACAGGATCGCGCCGAAGCTCGACGCACCGGCCACCCCGGAGCGCATTCTCGCCGCCGTGAATGGTGTGCGGAGCGGTGCGCGATGAAGAACTGGGCG
Source organism: bacterium (assembly GCA_030824255.1). Classification (GTDB taxonomy): domain Bacteria; phylum Pseudomonadota; class Alphaproteobacteria; order Caulobacterales; family Hyphomonadaceae; genus UBA7672. Next base: position 5,815 of record JAVBYB010000532.1, on the reverse strand, counting down.
GCGACGGCGCTGGAAGCAATCGCCGCCGAGGGGCGGGCCGCGATGGTCACGCTCGCTGCCGTCGAGGGGTCCACGCCGCGTGAGGCTGGCGCCCGCATGATCATCTCGGCGACGCAGGCGCATGGCACGGTTGGCGGCGGCAATCTCGAATTTCTGCTGATCGATCAGGCGCGGCGTATGCTCGACAGCGATGTTCACCTGCTGCAGCAGGATTACCCGCTGGGGCCGCTGCTTGCGCAATGCTGTGGCGGCCGCGTGCGCGTACTGGTGGAGCGGTTGGAAGCCAATGGTGTTGTCTGGCTGGAGCAGGCATCCGAAGCCGAAGAAACCGGGCAACCCTATACGCTTATCGGCACGATCAGTAACGACCGCGTTGTGCGCAGCGTTTCGATGGGGTGGTCAGTCACGGCATCGGAAGGCTCCTCCGTATTCGATGCGTCTGGCCCAGCCGCCCGTCGCGCTGCCTGGAGCGGCATAGTCGAGCACATCCGCCCCGCCGCGAGGCGCCTCTACATCTTCGGCGCCGGGCATGTTGGAAGCGCGCTGGTCCACATCGCCGAAACGCTGCCTTTCCGCCTTCACTGGTATGACACGCGGGAGGAGCTCGCCGGAACTGATCGTCGCCTGATCGTGCAGCAAGACCTGCTGTCTGTCGTTGCCGACGCTCTTCCCGGCAGCTTCTTCACTATCCTCACCCACGCGCACGAGCTCGACTACCAGTTAACCCGCGCCATCCTGCGTCGGGGCGATGCGGGCTATTGCGGGCTTATCGGGTCGGCTACCAAGCGCGGCCGCTTCATCTCACGTCTGGCGAAGGATGGCGTCGACGTCTCGGGCCTGACCTGTCCCATCGGGGCCGGCCTCGTCCGATCCAAGCTACCGGCAGCCATTGCGGTCGCTGCCTCGATGGAGCTGCTGGCGCGTCTTGAGGCTGTTACAGATGCATCCGACGCCACTGATGCGCCACGCCAGGCGTTGGCTTGATTGGCAGGCATTAGTAAGTTCCATCGCACGGGCGGCGCGAAAGACAGGTCTGGTAATTGCAGGTTACAGACTCGCGTGGTTAATCCACGCAGGGATCAGCGCGTGAGTAATCCGGAGCATCAGGGCGAAGATGCCGGTGGCAAGGCCGCCGCAAGGGACGCGCTGCTGCGCGCTCACTACGATGAATTTCGCAAGGTGGCTGGCCGCGTGCTGAATGGCGACGCCGCCGTGCTGCAGATCCAGCCGACCGACCTTGCCCATGAAGCGGTCATACGCCTGTCAGGCCTAGACCGGCTGGATTTCAAGGGGCGCACGCATTTCCTGTCGCTGTCCGCCCGCGTGATGCGTCAGATCCTCATTGATGAGATCCGCCGCATGCGCGCCGCCAAGCGCCAGCCGCCGCCGGTCTCGACGCAACTGCCGCCCGAACTTGGCGCCCAATCGGTCGATCTTGAAGATCTCGACCGCGCGTTGACGAAGCTGGAAGCGGTTGCTCCTGAGTATGCGCGCCTGGTGGACCAGCGCTATTTCGCCGGCCTCACGCTGGAAGAGGTCGCCGAGCTCGAGGACATCTCCCTTGCGACAGTGAAGCGCCAGTGGCGCGCCGCCCGCGCGTGGCTGGTGGCGGAACTCGGTCCGCGCTGATCCCATGGAGCCGACGCTGACCCGACGCGCGCTCGCCATCTTCGAGGAAGCGCTGGATGTCGATGTCGCCGGGCGTGGCGCATTCCTCGATAAGGCGTGCGCAGGCGATTCCGCGCTGCTGGCCGAGACGCGCCGCCTGCTGAAAGCCGATGTGCTGGCCGAGCGTGCCATGCCTACGGGTGGGTTGCAGCCGCAGGATGCGCCCATGCCGACGCGTATCGGCCGCTATCGTATCGTGGAGCGGCTCGGGCAGGGCGGCATGGGCGACGTGTTCGTCGGCGCCCGCGATGATGGCTTGTTCGAACATGCCGTGGCCATCAAGCGGATACGGCCCAGCCTGTTCCCCGAAACCGCGCGCATCCTGTTCGACCGCGAACGCCGCGCGCTTGCCGCGCTGAGCCATCGCCATATCGCGCAGCTCTATGACGGCGGCGTTGATGAAACCGGCGCGCCGTATCTCATCATGGAACTGGTGCGCGGCGTCGTCATCGACGACTATGTGCTCTCGCAGGATCTCTCGCCCCGCCGCATCGTTGAGATGATGATAGCCATCTGCGAGGCTGTGCAGCACGCTCACCAGAACCTGATTGTTCATGCAGACCTCAAGCCGGCAAACATTCTCGTCAACGACGCTGGTGACCCCAAGGTCGTCGATTTCGGCGTCGCCCGCCTGATGCGCGAGGGCGATGACGCCGCCCTTCATCCGCAGACGCCCGGCTATTCCAGCCCGCACCGCATGGCCGGCGCGGCGCCAACGCCTGCAGACGATGTGTTCGCGCTAGGCGCAGTTCTGCGCGCCTTGTTGACAGGCGAGGCGCCGCGGGGGCCTGCGCCAACGCTGCTCACCTCACAGGCGATTGGACGTTCGCCGGCATTCTCGGGTCGTCCTGCGTCATGGCGTGCTGAGCGCGCCCGCGCTGTCCATGGTGATCTCGACACGATTATTCTCCGCGCCTGCGCCGCTGCGCCTGAGGATCGCTATCCTGCCGCTGTCGCGCTGGCGGCGGATCTGCGCGCCTGGCTCGATATCCGCCCCATCGCCGCCCGCACAGCTGACCGGCTCTATGTTTTCCAGAAATTCGTTCGTCGCCGCAGGTGGCGCGTGGTTGTCGGGGCCGTCGCCGCGCTGTCGCTGGTCGCAGGCCTAATGGTCACCTCGTTACTCTACGCGCAGGCGGATTACGCGCGTCGTGAAGCTGAAGCGCGGTTCACGGAAGTCCGCAGTCTCGCGAAGTACCTGCTCTACGATGTGTATGACCGGCTGGAGCGCACGCCTCAGACGCTTGCCATGCGCAGCGATGTTGCGCGTGTCGCGCAGGCGTATCTGAACCAGCTTGCAGATACGCCGTCTGCGCCGCGCGACGTGCTGCTTGAAGCTGCCGATGGTCTCGTTCGCGTGGCAGACCTCCAGGCTGGACGCTCTCGGGCCAATCTCGGAGAGGTCGATGCCGCGCTTGAAAATCTCCAGCGGGCTGACGCCATCACCGTCCAGCTTTTGCAGCGGGACAAGGAGCAAGCCGCTCTCGCGCTCAGCGCCGGTATCGCCATACGTCGCGCGGCGCTTGCCATGAACTCCAGTCAGGATCTCGATGCTGCTGCGCGCCTGCTGGATGAGGCTGACACGCGTATTTCGGACATTCCGGAAGACCAGCGCAGGCGAAGCGTGCTGGCAACGCAACTCGCTTATGAAAAGGCGATCCTGGCGAACTGGAAGGGCGCGTACGCTGATGGCGAGGCTCACGCCAGACAGGCTGTCGATCTAGCCAGCTCCCTTCCGCCGCAACCGGCCGACGCCCGCGACGTGCACTATCTGTTGGCCCGTGCGCTCGATGCGCTGGCAGAAGCCATCTACTACGGCGGCAGCGAAGCAGAATCCGAGCCTGTCTATCGGCGCCTGGCGGACCTGACGTCGGCTTATGCCGCCGCCCATCCCGACGACATGCTCGGAATTCGCATCGCCATCGAAGCGCGCTGGGCGCTGGGCGTCACGCTGCTGTCGATCAATCGTTCCGGTGAAGGACTAGTGCAGCTGGATGCCGCCAGCGCGCTTCTGCCGGAGCTGCTGCAATACCAGCCCGACGATGACGGTGCGCGCCGCACACAGAGGGTTGTGCTCGGTGCGCGCGCCCAGGCTTTGGCCATGACGGGGCGTTTCGCGGAAGGCGTGGGGCTGCTGCGCGAGCAGGTGTCGATCGCCGCCGAAAGCGCCCGCGCCAATCCGTTGCCGGTGAGCGTCCGGTCGCACGCCATCACGCTCCTCATGTTGGCCGATCTCTACGCCGACAATCGCATGAATGCGGAGGCCTGCCCGCTCTACACGGAAGCGGAAGATATCTTCACTGATCTCGACAGGCAGGGCCAGCTTTCACAGCTTGATCGGGATAGCTCGCAACGCATGGTCAAAGAGCGCCAGGCCGCACACTGCCGTTAGGCTTCCAGCGCCAGCAGCGCAAATGTCGCCAGCCAGTGCTCGCCCATATAGTCGCCCGCGACATGCGGCAGGCTTGCCATGATGTGCCTATCCGCAGATGCGCGTGCGAGTTCAGCGACAATGGGATCGTCCACCACGCGCGCAATCGAGCGCCAGCACCAGGCACGCGAGAAATTGAGCCCGTCCAGATGCGCAATCTTGCCATCCGTTCGGTCGCTCACACGCGCCGGGGTGAACAGCGAGGCGGGCTCGCTTACGCAGGCCGCCGGCAGGAACTTCGCGAACCACTGGCGGAACTCCGCCTCCGGCAGGAACCGTCGCATGCATTCCGCTTCGCTCAGTGCGGGCGAGTGGAAATCATCCTGAGACGGTTCCCACGCCTGGCAATCGCTATCCTGTCCATACCATTCCTGCGCCTTCCAGCGCATCAGTTCGAACAGCTTTGGATCGAACTCCTCGGCCCAGTCGGCCGCCATGCGCATCGCGAATGCCGTTGATGAATGCACGCCCGTGCGTACCGGATAGTCCGCAAGCGGCAGGAAATCGCGGAAGCGCTGCGCAAAGGCTTCGGCCAGCGGCCGCATCCGCAAGGCCGCCGCCGTGATGACACCGCCATGATGCTGCTCCAACTCGGACTGCAGCGCCAGCAACCAGCCCCAGCCATAAGGCCGCTCAAAGCTGCGCGCCATGGGCCGCCCGAGATACGCCAGTTCGCCGGCGAGATTGCTGTTTGTGAACCGCTCCTCGAACAGCGCGCGTACCTGCGCCGTCGCCTCGATCTCCGGATGCCGCCGCACCAGCCGCGCCATCAGCCAGTAGCCGTGCACGCAGCTATGCCAGTCGAACGATCCGAAGAAGACCGGATGCACTGTCCGCGGCACGATCGCGTCCTGTGGCCCCGTCAGGACGTGATCCATCTTGTAGGGAAACTCGCGGCTCACATGGTTCAACGCCAGCCCGGCGAATTTTTCCGCGATGTCTCGTGTGAGTGTTGTCATGGTCCAAACGCCAGGAAGTTCATCAGCAGGATGTTTGCAACGAGAAGCGGCAGCGCCGTTGGAATCTGCGCGCGGATCACGCCATTCAGTGCCGCATTGCGATCCGGCAGTTCCAGCAGGTTCGCGGGCACCACGTTGAAGTTTGCCGCCATCGGCGTCATCAGCGTGCCGCAGAAACCGGCCAGCATGCCGATGGCGCAGACGATGGCGGGATCGCCGCCGAACTGGTGGATCACCACGGGCAGGCCGACCGCCGCCGTCATTACCGGGAAGGCCGCGAACGCATTGCCCATCAGGATGGTGAACAGCGCCATCCCGATGCAGTAGGCGGCCACAGCGGCAAAGCGTGTATCCAGCGGAATGTAGTCTGCGAACAACCTGCCCACCTGATCGCCCACGCCCGCAGCGAGAAACACCGCGCCCAGCGAGGCCAGCATCTGCGGCAGGATTGACGCCCAGCCGACCGCATCGATCAGCCGGCGTCCCTCCTGCAGGGGCGCGACCAGGGGCGGCTTCAGCCATACGAGAATGATTGCCAGCGCGATCAGCACGCCGAGTATCAAAGAGATCAGCGTCGCATGTCGCGGCTCCATGATAGCAGCGCCCCATGGCGTGTTCTGCGCCGCCAGCGTGCCGAGCAGGGCGAGGGCCGGGATCACCAGCGCGGGCAGGAAAAGAAGGTTGCCGCGCTTTTCCGCGCTGGCCCGCCTTTCGTCCTGCGATGTCGTTCGCGCCTTGCCCTGTCCCAGCCCCATGG
>JAVBYB010000535.1 GCA_030824255.1 bacterium | reverse complement strand
GGACAAAAGTAGGACGTGATCACGAGCGGCAGGCGCGGGCGCGCGCCCTCCGGCAGGTCGACCCACGATCGCGGCAGGACGAGCCGGCCATAGGTCTCTCCTCCCCATCTGTCCTTGATGGAAATCTTCTGCGCAACGCCGAGCGTGCTGGTCCGAAGAGACATGTTGGGGTCGAACAGAACGCGTCGCGTTCCCGTCTCAAGATTGAATGCGACCAACCGAGGCGGATTGTCAGCGCCGCTCTCGAGGCAGACGGCTTCGCCAAGCGACGAACCGGCGGCGGTGTGACAGTTCCCAAAGACGCCCGACAGAGCAGATCCGAGTTCATTCTCTGTGGAGGTCATAAGGCGCAAAGTGTTCGCCACAGGATCCCATAGGTGGAGACCCCTTGTGCCAAACGTCGTGGTCTGGACAACGAAGCTTAGCCCGTCCCTTGTCCAGCCGAGCGGGGAGACGACGTCTGCGTCCTTGCAAACGGTCTCGCGACAGACTGAGATGCCCCCGGTCTTGCTGTCGCTCCATTGCAAAAGAGAGCCAGAGCGGCTCGTGGGCGTTGCCGGCAGTGTTGAACCCTCGGCCCGAACGGTTTTGACGACCTGGTTTCCGTTCGGCGACACAAATTCAGCCCGGTGAGACGGGTCGTAAGGTGCGCCGGGACTGACGGCCCACCATTCCGTAAATCGCTTCGCCGTCGCTTTCGAGGCGGGCCGCATCGTACGTTCAGATAGCTTCATCGATACGAAGCGGACCGGTCGATCGCCGAGCAGCGGCGCGCGTCGCCCCCCGGCGACAGCGTCCGGCGAACGAACTGTTCTGTATGTCGCCATGCGGCCGTTGTATGGAAAGCTTCTAACGACCGGGAACCCCGGGATCGTCGTCTCGTCCATCAGTACGCCAGCGTCGTACTCCCTGCTCTCGGCACGCTTGATCTCGTCCCGGGACGCCCCTTCAAGTGCAACGTGAAGCGTCTGGCTTCCATCAATGATGAAGTCCTGAACGTCCGCCTCCGCTTGCGTGACCTGCTCACGCCTGGCGCCGTCGGCAGCACAGCGAACGACCTGCACCTGTTGGCCTTCGAGGCTTCGGAAGTAGACCCACATCCCGTCAGCCGACCATTGAGGGACCGCACCTTCCAAGCCTCCATTCACATCCCAGAGCGGATCGCCCGCATGGCAGACGCGATTGACCTTGCCGTCCTGCAATCGGACCCGGAACCAGGTCAGATCAGTCTTGTTTCGCTCCACGTTGTCCCGGTCGAGCCGTACAACTGCAAACCTCTGGTCGGGTGACACGGAAAGGCTGGAGAGTTGAGCGATCTGGACTAGATCAAGCGCACTGATCCCGCGCGGAGCACTGTCTTCTACCGGTCGCGCCTGCGCCCAGACGGGATTGATCTGGTGAGTACAAGCAAGAACCAGCGCAACTGCAACCGCCGCCGCACCGGTACGCGTCAGGCGTCCGGCTGCGCTACGCGAGATAGCGCGGCCGACACCCCAAATCGATGTTACCACTTCTGCGAAATCCCCACGACAACGGTGCGGCCAAGCGGATTGGCATTCGCGGGATCAAAACCGATCGGCGCAAGAATTGTCCGGTTTGAGCCATCGCCAAGAAATGGCGGCGGCTCGTCAAACAGGTTCTGGATGCTCAGACTGAGGCGTGCACCGCGTTCGTCCTTGGGGTTGTCATCCAAGCTGTACGCGAGATTGAGGTCGAATGTCGCCCAGCTATCGACGGGTGGGTTTCCCGCAACCCAGGGATTTCGGTAGTCGTCCGCATAGTTGAGGCTCAGCGTGCCATCGAACGGCCCTTGGGTCAGACCAGCGAAAAAACGACCACGCCAGTGCGGCGATTGGCCGGGAATCTCGACGGCAGTCAGAACCGAAGAGCTGGGCGAACCCTGCTGCCTGTAGCTGAGGATGCGGGTGAGTGTGCCGCCAAGCCTGGCATCGCCCCAAGGCGTGTCGATAGACTGGCTGGCTGAGAGATCGAACCCGTCCTGTTGCGACAGAGCGAGGTTTCTGTAGCGGGTGTCGTAGATCCACAGGTTGGGAAGCGCAAACAACGCGACAGACGCGGCCTGCGGATCGGAAAGGTCGACACCCGACGTGTTGAGGCCTGCAAAGAGCGGCGATGCGCGAAGCTGCTCCTCGATGAAGGCAGGGGATGGGGCGCGATAGACCAGGTCGGGCAGGAGTGAAGCATTTGCAAACGGGTCAAGCCCGCCGGTCGGAGCGATCCCGATGCGGTTTGTGTAGTCGATATTGTAGTACGTGCCGCTCAGTCGAAAGCCAGGCAGCGCGTCGCTCTCGAAATCAAATCCGAGCGAGTAGGTTTCAGCAGTTTCGGGACCGAGGTCCGGGGTAGCCTGCGCCAGCAGGGCCATCATCGTCGCCGGGACGCCATTGATGGGTTGGTTGAAGATATAATGTCCGGCCGATGTCGAATCGAGTTGCGTCAGAGAAGGCGCGCGAAACGATGTGCCGTAGGTGCCGCGGAGCGTCAGATCCTCGATCGGCGCCCACAACAGGCCGATTTTGGGATCGGTCGAGTCACCAAAATCACGGTTGAGGGACGGGTCACTTGTATCCTGATAATCAGTGTAGCGCGCGGCAAGGCTCAGCTCGACGCGGTGAAAGAACGGCACATGCTGTGACGCGCTCACGATCGGTACGAACAGCTCGCCAAACGCGTAAGGTGACTTGCGCCCGAGTGTGCCAGCGCTTTGAACGTTGAAGAGCGCACCGATGCCGTGAAAAGTCTGCTCGAGCTGTCCTCCGCCAATCGAGAAGCGGGCGTCACCTGCCGGAAGGGAAAACGCCACGCCCTCTAGCTTGGCGACGAAATCGAGTGATTTGTCGTTTGTGCTGAAGTCGGTGTGAAAAAGCGGAAGCGGCGGAACAAAGTTGAAAAGGTCGGTCGTGCGCGCTCCATCGACATCGACTTCGGAATACGAAACATCGACAGAGGCGTTGAGCTTGTCACTCAACTCGTAGTCGAGGCCTATCGCAGCAAAGACCTGCTCCGTCTTGCTGGTGTAGTCATTGTATGTGGCGAAGATGTCGGAGCCAGGAGATGGTTGCGTGAAACTGTTCTTCACCTTCCTCCACGCAAACCCAGCGTCCGCACTCACCGTGAGCCGATCGCCCAGATCCTGAGTTACGGTCGCGAAGATGTTGTGCCGCGTGTCGGTCGGGGTAAGGGTGCCCCGCCCTGCCGGCGCCGAGAAATCCCTTTCAGAGCGCTCGAGAGCGGAAGCAGAATGATAGTTGTAGGATAGGATCCCACTGCCGCCGTCCCAACGCTGCCCAAAACTCTGGCTCGCGTCGCCCTGGCGCATTCCGCCGCTTGTTACCCCGCCATAGGAAAGACGGGTCTCAGCCCCTTCGAAATCATCCCGCAGTACGAAATTGACAACACCGCCAATCGCATCCGACCCGTAGATCGCTGAGGCGCCATCCGTAAGCACTTCCACGCGCTTGATTGCGCCGATCGGGATGAGCGAGACGTCGGCGCTCTGACCGCTGTCTGAGAGCGCCAACCGCCGGCCATTGAGCAGTGTCAGGGTCGTTCCAACGCCCAGGCCCCGCAGATCGACTGTTGTAACGCTGTTCGGGTTTGCCGTCGCGACGGTCGAACCAGCAGCGTATTGCGAATTGGTCGCCAGATTCTGCGTAAGCTTGGAGACGAATTGTTCGGTAGTTGTCGCGCCTGACCGCGAAATGTCTTCTGCTGTGTAGATCTCGACAGGAGAGGAATCCGGACTGACGCCACGAATCGTCGTGCCGACAACGACGACCCTGTCAGAGCCGTCGATGCCTGACGGCTCGTTGAGAGGCGGCTGACCGACTGGAAGGCGGGTCGCCTGGGTCTTCGCGACAACACGCACCGCCGAAGCGTTGACGAACTCGAATTGAAGTCCGCTTCCGGAAAGAAGCTTTTCAAGTGCAACCGCCGTCGTGAATTGCCCTTTCACTTGCGGCGCGGTCTTGCCATCGACAAGAGCGTTCGGCGCGAGCACGGAGAGTCCAGCCTGTCGCCCATAGCTCAGCAATGCCGACGCCAATGGCTGACTCGCAATATCGAATGTGACCGTCTGCGTCTGCGCGTAGGCTGGGGGCGACAGCGCCCAAGCGATCGCTATTCCCCCTGCACAGCCAACTCGCAAAGTGTGGCTCCGCGAGAGCCGCGCCCCAAGGCTCCGATTGTTCCGGTTCATCCCACCCTCACATGTCTTATGGGAGGTATGTTGCGAGGAACGCGCGCCACCCTACCTTGGGCGCGACGAAACTTTGCAGAAAAATGACAAGTGAGTCCGGTCAGTCGCATGGCGGCACGGCGAAGACCTCAGGACTGCCGCTTGGTTTTGCGGCCACCCTGGAACAGTTGGCCCGTCTCCATCATGCGCCAGAGGGCCTGCTCGGGACTATCGGCGCCAAGACGGCCGTAGGCCTTCTGTCGGAGCGTCCGCACCGTCGACACCTTGACGCCCAGCTCCCGCGCGACCGCACTTGGCCGCTCGCCGCGTATCGCCGCCCGGTAGAGGCACTCATGTTCGCGCTGTGTCAGGCGATCTGATTCACGCAGCTGCGGTCGCTGCAGCGTCTGGATGTGCTGGTAGGCATAGTTGGCGATGTGCATGCAAAGCTGAGCCTGTTCGGGCTGCAGCGGTGCCGATGACGTGAGCGAGCACGAGGCGTTCACCAGTATCGACTTCAGGGACTTCGTCACGCTTTCCCCGGCAACCAGCAGGCGCAACCTGTGAAGCCAGGTGCGCTGGTCCCTTCGCAAGGTCGCGCGCCAGTCGCTTGAGGACCAGTGCAACGGGTCATCCGTGCGTTCAATCGCTTCAAAGATCGGATTGATTGTGCCTTCGAGAAAGACGTGCTCGATGGCTTCCTGTGACCAGTTGTGAACAAGGACGGCAAGGCTGCCCAGATCACGCGGCGGCACATGGGTCATGATCGCATAGCTTTCGATGCCCTGCGATCGCAGCGCCGGGGCGAGCAGGTCCTTGACGGCGCGTATTGACTGCGCCTCGTCACATGCTTCCACAAACGCCCAGAACCTACTGCGCATCAACGGTCGCCTGATCGTTCAGCGCAGGCAACGATGACCTGTCTGGCATTGTCCCCCGCGGCCATGTGACCTTCATCTCGACTTCCGTTTGGCAGGTGCGCAGCCCACTGCTCGGGCGAGCTTGAAGACGAGACCTCAGAAACTGCAAATACGAAATATTTTTCGAACAAAACTCGGGGTTCACCCGTAGGTGTGGCGACGTTTTGAACACGCGATGACGCGCGTCGCGATTCTGCCGAGCGCGCATGTATGCATGCCGCGTGCGATGGTCGTTGTGGATCAGGAGCATTCTACTGCCTCCTCTCCGGCGCTAGATTGGCTCCGCCAGAGGCGGAAATACAACCCACCGCTTGCGATCAGGCTGGAATGGGTCCCGCGTTCGACGATTTGTCCCCTGTTCAGCACGAGAATCAATTCCGCCCGCGATGCGAGCGCCAGCCTGTGCGTCACGATCAGTGCCGTCCGGCCTTTGGCGAAATGCTGCAAGTCAGTGCTTAGAACCCGCTCCGTTTCGGCGTCGAGCGCAGACGTCGCTTCGTCCAGGAGAAGAAGCGGCGAGTCCCGAAGGACGGCGCGCGCTATCGCGACCCGCTGTCGCTCGCCGCCCGACAGGCTCAGCCCGCGTTCGCCAACCTGAGTTGCCAAGCCGTCGGGTAGCCCTGCAACCAGATGGTCCAGCCGCGCCACAGCCAACGCGCGCTGAAGCTCGTCATCGCTGGCATCTGGCCGCGCAAACAGAAGATTGTTCCTCAGGGAGTCATTGAACAGCGGAGTGTCCTGGGCAACGACAGCGGCGCGCCGTCGCAAGCCGTGGACGTCAAGGTCTGCGACCGGGACCCCGTCGACCAGCACTCGCCCCGACGCCGGCCGATAGTGCCCGAGGATCAGGCGAACCAGCGATGACTTTCCGGCTCCAGACGGCCCGACAATCGCAACGAGCGATCCGGCTGGCAGCGTGAAATCAATATCGACCAGGGCCGGCCGGTCTTTCTCGTAGGCAAAGCTGACATTCTCGAAGGCGATAGCCGGCGGGTGTCGTAGCATGGCCTGAGGCATTTCGCTCCCTAAGCCCTGCTCTTCTGGCAGGAGTTCAACCTCGGCCCACTTGTCGAGGTAGTTGGCGCCCTGCGCGAGATCCCGCATCGCAAAACCCGCCAATTCCAGCGGCTGGACAATCTGCAACATGTAAGTGGTGAGAAGAACGAGGTCGCCAACCGTGATCGCCCGCGCTGCCGTCGCAGAAACACCGAGAACGGCAATCGCGAACATGCTGAGCGAGAAGACAACCGCAACGGCCAACCCCGTTTTGACGCGGAGCGCAAAGCAGGATCGCCAGCTCTGTTCGCTGCGGCCGAGCAGTGACTCGTAGCGTGTGGTGAGCCTGTCCTCGGCGGCGGCGGACTTGATCGCATCTATGTTTGTGAGAGCATCTCCGAAGACCGCCGCGGCATCGACCTGCGCGGAGACCGCCAGACGGGTCGGCCCGCCCAGTTGATTTACGCTCCAGCCGAACGCAACAGCGTAGCCGAGAATGGTCGTAACGACGACCAGCCAGATCTCGGCGCTGAAGAGACCTGCGACCACCACCAGGATAATCGATAGCTGCACCAGCGCAGGCAGAAGCGTGAACCCTGCATGCGACAGAAAGAGTCTAGCGCCCTGAAGCGCGAGCGTATGGGCCTGCACCAGAGCGCCCGGCGGCCGCCGAAGATGAAAATCGACTGGCAGCCGTAGAAGGTGTCGGAACGCCGCCGCGCTCATCCGGCTCTGCAGGCGCTGATCCCCGCTCGAGAACGCGAAGGCCTGCGCTTCGCCGATCATCCGCCCTGCGGCTAGCGCCACCACATACAGTCCGGCAAACGGCAGCGCGATCTCGGCCGGCTGCCCCGCCGACAGGCGATCAATCAACTCCTTCAGCGCAAGGGGCGAACCTGCAGCGACCACTCCGCTCATGACCGACAGGAAACAGGCGATCAGAAGCCGCGAACGAGCGACACCGTCTGAGGCGGTTCGAAGCAATTTCCACATGAGGCGAACGCGACTCGCCGCCATCATCCCTCCGCCAAAGCAGTCAGGTGTGGACCGCCGCAACACTCGCGTTCAGCAAGGCTGCCGCGGCCCACAACGTTCGCCGGACCGAATCCTAGCGGACAATGATCGGCGCGGCGTCCCCGGAGTGATGACGACTTGCACAAAGGGACGTGCCAACCTCACCGTGGGGGCGAATTCATGGAAAAATGCGGGCCGTCTGACGTGCGTGGGCTGCGCCGGGGCCGCAGGAGCGGTGAACGCGCTGCTGCAAGCACCACGGAGACGATAGTCATGCCTGATCCGTCGGCCGCCGAGCGCGCCTACCAGCGGCTGAAAGACGACATCGTCAAGGGCGCGCTTCCGGCCGGACCGCTGGACGTCCGCGCAATTGGGGATCGTCTGCGCATGAGTGTCACGCCTGTCCGCGAAGCGCTCGCGCGGCTGAGTTCAGAGCGGCTTGTGAATCTGGCCCCCCATCATGGGTACGCCGTCACGACACCTTCGGCCCAGCGGCTTGAAAGCCTCTATGACCTGGCAGGCTTGCTGATCGATGCCTGCCTCGAGCGAATCAAGATCGCCTCGACGCCAAAATCTGCGCCGTCCCGGGACTTTGCCACGTACGGTATCTATCCCGATGACGTGACCACGCTCATGCGTGAGATCGCCATGGCTCAGGGAAATGGGGAGCTCACGGACCAGGTCGCCGCCCTCAACGACCGGCTCTTTGTGGCCCGGCGGTGCGAGCCAAAGCTGTTTCCAGGCGCAGACCAGGAAGCCGAGGCGCTAGCGGTGCTCTTCCGCACGCGCGACATCAGCGGACTTCAGCTGCTTCTGCGCACCCACCACCGGCTTCGAATTGAACGCGTTGATGCCCTCGCCAGGCTTGTGGCCGAGACAATCAGTCAGGGATGATGCCGTGGCTCTAGCATTCGTGCGCGTTGCGCCCTCAGGTCGATCGCCGTTTCTCGAAAAGGGCGCCGCCGCCTTTCGGCGGCGGCGCCATGGACCATGGCCGCGGACGGTTGGCCGCGATCCCATGACCCTTTCGGCATTCAAGGCGGTTCAGGAGTTGGGGGTCACCGCCTCGCGAGATAAGTTGCAAAAACGACCCTCCACCCTACCCCCGCTCCACAAAACTAAGCCGCACAAGCCGGCTCGCGCCCGCCTGCAGCCCTCCCCGGTCTCCTGCGGAGTCTGACCGCATGGCCAGGGCTCGCATTCGCCTGGACGAGACCGACCATCAGATCCTTTCCTTGTTGGCGCAGGATGCCGCTCTCAAGAACAAGGACCTGGCCAAACGGGTTGGCGTGGCGCCAAGCACTTGCCTGGCGCGCGTCAGAAGGCTCGAACAGTACGGCTTCATCGTCGGTTATCGCGCAATCGTCGCCCGATCGGGGCTCGGCGCTCGGCTTGAGGGATGGGCGGACATTCGGTTTGTTCATCCAACGCCGGAGCTTACCGAGGATTTTCTAAGCCTTCTGAAAGCGACACCCGAGATCGTCGAGGCGCATCGCGTCGCAGGGCAGTTCGACTATGTAGTTCGGTTTTCCACTGGCGACCTCGGCGCATGGACGACGTTCCGCGAGCAACTGGAGCGCTGGAGCGACAGCACGCATGCGCGCTTCACCATTCTTGTCGAGCCTTTGAAGTAGGTCCCAATCCGCATACGCTCCGCTCGGCAAACTCAGCGCGGTCCAGTTTCATGCCCGATCCTTTTTTTGAAGAGGTCAGCGATGGCCAGTGGAACGCGTTGGTTGGACGCCAAGGCGATGAGCTCAACTATGTCGATGGCTACATGCAGGCGGCGCTGGAGTTGGCAAACGCGATCCTCGACAGGCGGCTTTATGGCAGGCGCGACACCCTGATACTCCCAATCCTCTACAATGCGCGGCATGCAGTTGAATTGGTGCTTAAGTTCGCCATCAAACGTTTACACCAGGGCGGCGCCCTTGCCCAACCGCATCCCGCCAATCACGATATCAAGTCTCACTGGACGCACCTGCATGATGCAGGCGTTGGAGATCTCGCCGTGCGGGATCTCGTCGAGGCGCTTCGACAGTATGTCGATAGCCTCGCAAACATCGACCAGGATGGTCAGGAACTCAGGTATTCGATCAATCGCGACGGCGTGATGAGTCTTTCTCGCCATGCCACGGTGAACATCAAGCATGTACGAGAGGGCTTGGTACGGCTTTCCGCAACAAACACTGAACTCGTGGATCGATTGATCGACATGGACGAAGAACGTCTCGCAAAAACGTTCACACGCGAATGTTCTCGGCGCGATCTCGCGGCCATCGCCAAGATCATGGGCCCACGCAGTTCTTGGCGGAATGACAGCTTCAATACGAAGAGGGCAGACGTCTGCGCCCGCTATACGCTCACAAAGAAGCAGTTCTCCCGCGCCATCGACGCAATTGTCGGCTCTCGCGAACTCGGTGTCCTTGTTGGGATAGAGAAAGACCTGATATACCTCTCCGATGACAACGCCATAGCGGCCATATCGGCTTGGAAAGTGCGGAACACCCTTTCGCGTCGACGCTGGGCTGGCTCCCGTGTCGTGACGATCAATGACGCGATTGATCGGCTTGATTTTGAGCAGCGCGCTGCGGCTGATTTGAACAAGCAGATCATCGGATTGCTCAGCCTCGAAGAACTGGCGGACCTCGCCGCGCTGTTCGATCTCGGCCGACTGCGTCGCTTTGGCGAGCATTACGAAGACATGCTGGCCGAGGCGATAGGACGATTCCGCGCCTTGGGCCAAGCAGAAGCCGTTGCCTATCTGATGCAGAAGACAAACCTCGAAGACGCTGTCACCAAGGGTGCGGCAATCGCCGGAAGACCCGGTTTGAGCGAAAAGCTCGCCGCTATCAGCGCCAGCGATGACTAGTCGTCGAGCTTTTCAGCAGGCTAGTGATCCGTGCCGATGCGCTATACTTTGGAACTCGCTGCATACTCGGTGAAATGCCAAATTTCACTGTGCACTGAACAACATTCCCAGACCGGATATAGCCGTCCGCCGACACCTGCATCTGTCTGGCAGTCAGGACCTATTGCGGCCCAGAACGGTACAGGATAAGCGCGCGCCAAAATCCGGCGGGACGCCTTCCGAACTGAGTTCCGCTAACCCGGAACGCAATTCGAAAGCGCGCGCAATTTCCGAATTTTGTTCGGCGCCGCACCGGCAGCAGTCTTGCGCAGTGTTCTCCGTGAAGGGGGACACGCGTGGACAAGCCAGCGAGTCATTGTGCAGGAGAGACCACGGGCGCCCATGAACCGGCGCTGGGGCCGCGTCATCGGCGCCGAGGAGCCGTCCTGCTGCTGACGGCGGTCGGCGCCTGCCTCGGCGTCCTCTCCCTTCTCCCCCATCATCCCCGGCTCGTCTGGAATTTCACCGAGAGCGTGCCGATCGGACTCTACAGCATCGAGCAAACGGCGCCGGTCAAAGACGATCTGCTCGTCATCGCCCCCGAAGGTCGCGCGCGCGATGTCCTGCGAACCTTCGGCGCTCTCCCACCGGGCCATCTTCTGCTGAAGCAGCTCGCGGCCGTGCCCGGCGACACCGTCTGCCGCGACAACAACATCATCACCATCAACGGCGCCGTTGCCGCCATCGCGCGGCCTCGCGCGCATGATGGCCGCGCACTTCCTGTCTGGAGCGGATGCCGCGGCGTGTTGCCGGGCGAGGTCTTCCTGCTTGCGCCGCATCCTGCCTCGTTCGACAGCCGCTACTTCGGGGCAGTCGATGACAGTCAGGTTGTTGGCGTCGCGCACCCGATCTTCACGTTGCCCTCATCGCAGGAGGGTCTGTGATGGGGGCGGGCCGGATTTACTGGGGTCAGATCGTCGCCGTGCTGCTCGCCTTCCTTGCGAGCGCGGTGGCCGCCACGCAATGGACGGCCGACGCGCTTGGCTACCAGACCCAGCTGGGCGCGCCCGATGCGATCCTGTTCGACATCAGGCTCTACGCACCGTGGAAGTTCCTCCTGTGGTGGTACTGGTACGACGCCTATGCGCGTGAGGTCTTCGAGACCGCCGCGCTGATCTTCCTCATCGGCATCGGCCTGTCGGTCGCAACGGCGTTTGGCTTCTCACTCTGGCGTTCGCGGGAGGCCAAACACGCGGACACATATGGCACGGCCCGTTGGGCGACCACGCGTGACGTCAAACGCCTCAACCTGACACGGGGCGACGGCGTCATCTTGGGCGCCTGGGACAAGTCCATCCTGCGCCATGACGGGGCCGACCATGTGCTGGTGGTGGCGCCGACCAATACAGGCAAGAGCGTCGGCGTCTCCCTGCCCACGGGCCTGGTCTGGCGGCATTCCTATGTCGCGCTCGACCTCAAGGGCGAGAACTGGTCGGTCAC
The DNA here is from genome assembly GCA_030824255.1 of bacterium. Taxonomy (GTDB): domain Bacteria; phylum Pseudomonadota; class Alphaproteobacteria; order Caulobacterales; family Hyphomonadaceae; genus UBA7672. The sequence goes on along the minus strand of JAVBYB010000535.1, from coordinate 1,107 downwards.
GTCAGGCCTGCGCTCATCCTTCGGTCCGGTCTATCGCTTCGCACCCACCGAAGCCGGCGCCCATCGCTACAACCCCCTGACGCAGATCCGCCGCGGCGACGCCGAGGTGCGCGATACGCAGATCCTCGCAGACATGCTGGTGGACCCGGAAGGCTCGCTGCGGGAACGCTCGCACTGGCAGCTGCGTGCGTTCGAACTCCTCGTCGCCGTCATCCTGTGGACGCTCTACGCCGAACAGCGGAAATCGCTCGCGCGCGTCGCGGAGCTTCTTGCCGATCCAGGCCGCCCGGTCATCGATCTTCTCGAAGCCATGCTGGCGAGCCCGATCAAGAACGCAGCGCCGCATCCGGTGGTCGCCGCGGGCGCTCGCCAGCTTCTCGACATGGCCGAGGCCGAACGGTCCGGTGTCGTGTCCACGGCCCTGGGCTATCTCTCCCTCTATCGCGATCCCATCCTTGCGCGCGCGACCGAGGTGTCCGACTTCGCGATCGAGGACATCATCACGGGCGCGCGCCCGGTGTCGCTCTATCTCGTCATCCCGCCCGAAGAAATCTCGCGCCTCAAGGCGCTGCTGCGGCTGGTCCTCAACCAGATCCTCAAGCGCCTGACCGAGATCGCCGGCGCCAGCCGGGGCTTGAACAACCAGAGCGCGGGCCGCCGGGTGCTCCTGATGCTCGACGAGTTTCCGCAGCTCGGGAAGCTCGACTTCTTCGAGCACGCCCTCGCCTATATTCGCGGCTACGGCATCAAGGCGTGTCTCGTCGCGCAATCGCTCAACCAGATTGCGCAGGCTTACGGCGAGAACTCGTCCATCCTCGACAATGCGCATATCCGCGTGGCCTTCGCCTGCAATGACGAGCGCACGGCCAAGCGCATCTCCGACATGCTTGGACAGACCACCGAGACCCGCTCCCAGATGAACTATGCCGGCTCGCGCATGGCGCCCTGGCTGGGACACACCATGGTGTCGCGCCAGGAAGTCCCGCGCCCGCTTCTGACGCCGGGCGAGGTCATGCAGTTGCCCGCCTCCGATGCGCTTGTGCTGACAGGCGGCTCGCCGCCCATCCGCGCCCGCAAGGTCCGCTATTTCGAGCACCCCGCCTTCCG